>NZ_LWMS01000017.1 GCF_003149675.1 Methanosphaera cuniculi
ATATAATAAATATTAATTAGAAAAAAATTTTAGAATATAATAATTTAATATTTTTTTTTAATTTATTAAAAAAAAAGGAAAGGGGAATATAATAATGGATTCAAAAATAAAAGTAGACGACATAATACTAATTCGTGGAGAATCATCTAAAATTGAATTTGAAGTTGTAGATGAAAATGATCAACCAGTAGATGGAAAAGTAGCAGTTAAATTTAATAAAAAAACAATATTTAGTGAAAGAATCACCGATGGTAAGTTTTCAGAAGAAATTGATTTTGATGAATTCAGAAATCCTGAGTATCCTGTAGATATAATCTTTGGTGGAAATTCTAATTGTGATCCTTCAAATTGTGAAGTAACTCTTTATATTAAAGATCCAAATTATATAGAAGTTCCAATTTATGATCTTCAAAACTCAAGTTACAGACTCAATAAATGGATTGATATTAATCATAAGATTCCTGCTAAAATCATGATTAATAAAGAAAAAATTAATATAGGATATTTACTTTCAATTCTTGCTAATGCAGTTATTAATTTTGATAATAATGATTTTAGTGATGTTAAAGCATTTGAGACTGCTACACCTAAAGTTTCAAGTGAAAATATGGTTGATGATATTACATTATCACGTGATGAATATGTTGAAATTGCACATGAGGTTGCAAGCTTTTGTAATAAACAATCTGAAGCTCCTAATTGTATTATTTATGAGGATAGTAAGATTGGATTTATGAATCTTTTATATTCATTTGCAAAAATTATATCAAATAGTTCATCAGAAAGTGGTCTTATTAGCTCATATACTATTAGACCTTGGAAAAATATTATTAAACAACAATAAAGAGAATTTAAGTTTTTCTTTATTGATAAACTTTTTTTTAAAATAAGTACTTTTTTTTATTCTTATATTAAGAATTTTGGTTTTTAAGAGAGTTTAAATTTTTTTTTAATAAAAAAATAGAAATGGTGGTAATTACTTTTTTTTTAATCCACCTACTTTTTTTTATTTTTACTTTTTTTTATCGTTTTTTTTTTTAGTAGAATACTTCTTCTTTTGGCACATATTCACATAAGTGTAGTTCTTGTTTTGATATGTCTATTGTAAATACTAGTATTTTTTCATTTATTTCAATCCATTTGTAGTCTTGTAGTGGTTTTTCAAATGATTTAAATCGTGTATTATGATTTGATAATACTGCTGCATGGTTTTGCATTTCTTCTAATTTTTTAGATAGTATTGTGTATTCTTTTATATTTACATTTTTTAAATTATTTAGTTGTTCTTCTAATTCTTCTTCCATTGTTATATTATATGCCATTATATATTGACTCCTATTTTTAAAGAAACATATTCTAATTTTCTAAGCATTTATTTATATTTTTAATAAATTTAAGTTCTATTTTTATAAAATATATATTTAATCAATAATTATTTTAGAAAATATTTATTTTTTATCTTACAAAACCTTATTAAAATTTATTAAAATGCCATAATAATTATAAACTATTATATTTAACACTATATAAATAATTTATGCAATAAAATAAATCCTAAAAAAAATATGAAAAAACACTAAAAAAATAAAAAAAATATTAAACTAGAAAACACAAAATAACTATATAAGAATAAAAAAAATTTAAAAAATAGAAGTTTAATCATTATTATAAATAACAAAAAACTTACTAAGTAGATAAATATTTTATTAGTGTGAAAAAATTATGTCAGCAGCAGAGGAACGAATAAAACAGATAGAAGAAGAAATTAAAAATACTCAAAAAAATAAGGCAACATCACACCATATAGGTAAACTAAAAGCACAAATTGCACAACTAAAAGAAAAAATAGAAAAAAGCAATAGTTCTGGAAGCAAAGGTGAAGGATTTCTAGTACGAAAAAGTGGAGATTCAACAGCTGTACTACTAGGATTTCCATCTGTAGGAAAATCAACAATACTAAACTACCTAACAAATGCAAACTCAAAAGTAGGAGCATATGAATTTACAACACTTGACATTGTACCTGGAATCATGGAATATGATGATGCAAGTATACAAATACTAGATATCCCAGGAATTATAAAAGGAGCATCTAAAGGGAAAGGAAAAGGACGTGAAATACTTTCAGCAACACGTAATGCTGATTTAATCATAATGGTTCTAGATGTATTTCAACCAGAACATATGGATGTAATACTTGATGAGGTTAGAAACATTGGAGTAAGACCAAATGAAAAAAAACCTAATGTAAAAGTATCTAAAAAGAAAATGGGTGGACTTAACATAGTATCAACAGTAGAACTCACACACCTTGATGAAAAAACAATCCACTCAATACTAAGCCAGTATGGAATACACAGTGCTGATGTAGTACTACGTGAAGATGTAACAATAGACAGATTCATTGATGCACTTGAACCAAACCGTGCATATATACCAATGACAATAGTTGTAAATAAGATTGATATAGCAACAGAAGAACAACTAGCTAAGTTACGTGAAAAATTACCTAATGCATTATTTGTATCAGCTGATGATGGAATAATGATGGAAGAACTTAAAGAGAGAATATTCCAGGACTTAGATCTTATACGATTATATCTTAAACCTCAAGGAAAAAAGGCTGATATGGATGAACCATTAATCATAAGACGTGGCTCTACAATTGAGGATGTTGCACGAAAACTACACAGAGATTTTGTTAAAAACTTTAAATATGCAAAAGTTTGGGGAGATTCTGTTAAATTCCCAGGACAAAAAGTAGGTCTTGATCATGAACTTCAAGATCATGATATTGTACGAATAATCATAAAAAAATAACATTGTTCGTAAGATATTAAAATACTCTTTAATGAATTTAATGTAACTTTTATTATAATCATAGAATCTTTTATAAGGTAGTTTTTAGAGAATATTAACTATACCCACAAACACTAATTATTAAACAAACTTGTGATAAATCATATAATTTCAAAAATTGAATTTATTAAATTGTCACCAGTTTTTATTTTTATTTTTATTAAAAATTATCCCAAAAAGAAAATTATTTTTTTTTTAGAATTTTAACTTTTAAATATTAATGATATTAACTACTTTTTTTAACTAAATTTTATCCAATTTATTTTATTATTTTTAATAATTAAACTACAAGTTCGTATAATATATAACTTTTAAATTTTGTTTGTAATTTAAAAATATTTTTTTAAATAAAAGCATGTTAGTTTATATTAACATCATCTAACAAAACTATTAATCATACCCACAAAAAACATATAATTATTGTGATCACTTATAATTTTAGGAAAAAAGAAAGTTTATTTAAACTTTTTTTAAATCTACTAGGATTATAACTCACAATTTTAATTATATTTTCATATATTAAAAAAAAATAAAACGCCTTTTTTAACTTAAAAATTTTTTATAAAATATCTACTAAATTTACTATTTTTACATCTTGATTATTATCATTTAATGACTTTATAAGTTTATTAGCATAATCTAATTTCTTTTTTTTAAATTCATCAGCTATAGCTTGTGGTGTTGCTATATTAGGTCGTGAATATTGTGTTATTATACTTCCAAAATCCATTCCAGCCATAGTAATATCATTTATTCCTAGTGCATATATGGCAATATGTACTGCTCGATCTCCATCTGTAAAGCCACCATAGTTTTCAAGTAAACCTGTTGGTTTTGCTTGTGTTGTTGGTATTATATTTTCTAGATTTTTAACATGTTTTTTTATTTTATCTATGTTATCTCCATGTGCATGTACATAAAGTATTGATCCTTTATGATTTGCATTTTCTATGGGAGTAATTTTTCCATCAAGATCTGTAACTATAATATCAGGTATAATATCTTCTTCCATAAGTGCTTCTGTTGTACCATCAGCTGCAATTAAAGTATAATCATCAAGCTTAAAGTTTTCTTTAAGATAAGATATATGTTTTTTTATTGAAGGTCCTGCTCCAAATACAATTGCTTGTTTTTTAACATCCATATTATGTATGTTAAACTTACCTTTTTTCATGATTAATTCATTAAGTAAGTTTGCTGATTTTACATCTTCTTTCATACTAAAATTAAAATCATCCAAAATTTTCTCATACCAACTATTCCAGTTATTATATTCACACATTTTAATCTTTATTCTCCCTTTTTAGTTTATAAAGTTGTATTTTTCTTTTATATTATTACTTTTTTTTATCATGTTTTTTATAAGATATTATTTTAAGAAGTATGAACAAAAATAATTTATATAGTAAGGTTTGTGCTATTTTTTTTAAGATACAAAAAAAATTAGATTAACTGAAGTTAAAAAAACCTTTTTTTGATTAATTATTTTAATTCGAAGATTTTTTTTATTTCTTAAGCAAAAAAAAGTAGTATTTTTATTTTTTATGGATAAAAATCGAAAAATAATTCAAAAATAAAAGAAAAAACTAACTATTTTAGACAATATCTTATTATAAATTTTTTAAATAAACGTTTATAGAAAAAGAAATTAATATATATTGGAGGAATATTTCTAATGGATGACACAACTTTATTAATGATTCCAGGACCAACCACTGTTCCAAAAAGAGTTTTAGATGCAATGTCACAACCAATCATTAACCACAGAGGAGCAGAATATGGTGAATTTTTAGGCGAAACAACTGCAATGATGTCTGAAGTATTTCAAACAGACAATGACTCATATCTTTTAACAGGATCAGGAACATCAGCTATGGAAACTGCTGTTGCTAATATTGTTGAAAAAGGAGATAAAGTTATTAACATTGTTAGTGGTAAATTTGGTGAAAGATTACAACAACTAACCGAAGTATTTGGTGGAGAATCAATTGAAATTACAGTTCCATGGGGACAAGCAGTTGATCCTGCTGAAGTTAAACGTGTAGTTGAAGAAAATGATGATGCAAAAGCAGTAACACTTGTACATAATGAAAGTTCAACAGCTGTAGTAAATCCAATTAAAGAAGTTGGAGATATTATGAAAGATTATGATACATTATTTGTTGTTGATACTGTTTCATCACTTGCTGGGGATACTGTTAAAGTTGATGATTTTGGTCTTGACATTTGTCTTACAGGATCACAAAAATGTATTGCTGCACCACCTGGTATGGCTGCAATTACTATAGGTGATGATGCATGGAATGTTATTGATAATGTAGATTCACCAACATACTATCTTAATTTAAAGAAAATGAAAAAAAGTGGAGACAAAGTACCTCCTCAAACACCTTATACTCCTAATGTTTCAATGACTTATGCTATGAATGAAGCATTATCTATGGTTCTTGAAGAAGGTCTTGATGCACGTATTAAACGTCATCATACTGGAGCTGAAGCAACACGTCAAGCTGCTAAAGCACTTGGTCTTGAATTATTTGCACGTGAAGGTGATTATTCTAATACTCTTACAGCTATTAAAATGCCTGAAGGAGTTACTGATGATCAACTTCGTGGTACAATGAGAAACAAATATAACATTGAACTTGCTGGTGGACAAGACCATCTTAAAGGTAATATTTTCAGAATTGGTCATATGGGTATTACAGGACTTCCTGAACTTGCAGCAACATTCACATGTCTTGAAATGACTTTAAAAGAGTTTGGTTTCGACTTTGATGCTGGAGCTGGTGTTGCAGCTTTAGAAGATGTATATCTTAAAAATGCATAGATTAGTTTTTTAATAACGGAAACTTTTATATTTAAAGGTTTAAAATTTACTTTATTGTATTTTTAAACTTTTTTTATTTTTTACTTTTTTTGTAATATGTTTTAGTAATCTTTATATATGATGTAAGTTAAACTATTATTAACGGAAGTATATTTCCTACTTCCGGTTGAAAGGCAAATAAGTAAAAAGTATTAAAATAAATTTTTTCACAATCAAAAAAAAACTAAACATTAAAAGACGAAAAAAACCAACACATTTTTTACAAAATATTTGTATTATTAATTTAAAAATAAAAAAAACAACCACATACAAAAGGAGGATTTATAAGTGGTAGCAGAAGCATTACTAAACACAGGGGATACCGCCTGGATTTTAACCGCAAGTGCACTTGTAATGATCATGACACTTCCGGGACTTGCACTATTTTATGGTGGAATGAGTAAAAATAAAAACGTTTTAAACACAATGTTCATGTCACTTGTAGGTTTTGCAATAGCAGCATTAATATGGGTCTGCTATGGTTATCAATTCTCATTTGGAGCATCCATCGCAGGATTGATAGGTGCACCAGCACACTTCCTATTAAGCGGAATAGGAATTGACATGTTACACCCAGATTCTACAATACCAGAACTATTATTTATTGTATTCCAAGCAACATTTGCAGCAATAACAGCAGCTTTAATATCAGGAGCTGTAGCAGGAAGAATGAAAGCAAAAGCATGGATGGCATTCATTGTAATATGGATTACATTCGTATACATACCTATAGCACACTGGGTATGGGGTGGAGGATGGCTATTTGAACTCGGAGCATTAGACTTTGCTGGAGGAGCAGTAGTACACCTTAACTCAGGAATAGCAGCACTAGCACTAATTATGGTACTAGGATCAAGAAAAGACACACGTCTACTTCCACACAACCTAGGATATGCAGTAATAGGAGCAGCACTTCTATGGTTTGGATGGTTTGGATTCAATGCAGGATCAGCATTAGGAGCAAACGCACTAGCAGCAAACGCATTCATAACAACCAACACCGCAGCAGCAGCTGCAATGATCTGTTGGATATTAATAGATATCTGGAAAACAGGAAAACCAACAGTACTAGGTGCAATATCAGGAGCAGTAGCAGGACTAGTAGCAATAACACCTGCAGCAGGATTTGTTGATGTGCCAGCATCAATAGTAATAGGATTTACAACAGTATTTGTATCATACTATGCAATATCATACCTCAAACCAAAACTTGGTTACGACGATGCATTAGATGCATTCGGAATACATGGACTCTCAGGAACATGGGGAGCAATACTAACAGGTATATTTGCATCACCTGCAATAAACACAGCAACAGGATTACTATATGGAAACCCAAATCAATTAGTAATACAAATTATAAGTATTGTAGCAGTAGCAGTCTACTCATTTGTAGTAACATATGTAATTGCAAAAGTACTTGATAAAACAATGGGATTAAGAGTCAGTGAAAAAACTGAAATTGAAGGTCTTGATGTAAACGAACATGAAGAATTAGGATACAGAATCTAAAGGTTATGATTTACAATGAAAAAAGTCACAGCAATAATACGTAACGAAAGACTTGATGCTGTAAAATCAGCACTCGAAAAAGTAAACTGTAATGGAATAACAGTAATTGATGTAAAAGGTAGAGGAAATCAGCTAGGAGTTGAAGAAAACTATCGTGGAACCACATATAGGATAGATCTTTTACCAAAAATAAAAATCGTAACTGTAATACCAGATGAACAAGTAGATTCAGTAGTAGATGCAATAATTGAAGCAGCTAAAACTGATCATGTTGGAGATGGTAAAATCTTTATAACAAATGTTGAAGAAGTTATACGAATCAGAACCGGGGAAGAGGGGGATGACGCAATATAATAACCTGACCCCAAACCCTAAAAAAAATATTTTAACTTCAATTATACCATAAAAAAAATTAGAATATTTTTTTGGAATTTATATAATTTATTTAACTAATATACAAAAGAGATTAAAAATAAAGATTCGTTCTTTTACTCTCCTCCCTTTTTTAAAACCCTATGAGTATAATAGATTATTGAGTAAATATCTAAATCTCCATATATTTAGTCATTAAAAAAAAGAGTATTATTAGGGAATTAAAAAAGAACATTTTTTTTATAAGAAAAAAAAATTAATATGGTTTATTTTTCATAACCTCCCCTCTCATTATTTTATTTTTTTAAAAAATTCTTCTAATTTTAATATAAGTAAAAAATATATTTTACATAAAAGATACTATTTTTAATAATAAAAAAAAGTTTATTTTTTTAAATATTATAAATACATAACATTTTGAATATTAATCGAATTGTATTTAAATAATTAATTTTAAATGTATATAATACACGAAATTTTTTAATAATAAGGTAGGTGAAAAGTTGAATGCTAAGATGATTTTAGCAATATTAATTGTTGCACTTATCGGAGTTGTTGCAGCATCATACCATGAAGAAGTAGTTGATGGAATGCAAATGTTTCAACATCTAGATGATCATAGTGACACAGACTCCGCTGATGCAGAAGAAAACATAGTAATAGATGAAGCACAACAATCACAAGGATCAACACAACCAAGAATAACACACCTAATTACAGTAACTCAACATAAATTATCACCCGCACAGATATCAACTTATTATAATCAACATACAACAATAACAAATCATATAAACAATATTAATCCTAATAATCCTAATAATCCTAATAACCCTAACCCTAGTAATAATGTAACTCAATCAAATAATAATACAACAGATAATACAGGTCAAAACAAATCAAATAATAATACACAAAATACAAATGATACACAAGTAAAAATTACTGTGGGTGAAGCTCGAAGTATAGCATCAAACTGGGCTGCTAATCAAGGACATAGTGATGTAACTATAAAATATGTATCAACAGATAAAACAGCTAATAATGGAACTATATACACATTTAATTTTGTTAAAGATGGGGAAATAACAGGAAGTATTGAAATAGATGCACAAACTGGAGAAGTTGTAGGTGGAGCAATAAAAGATGAAGCACCAGAAGTTCCAGAAACACCAACTGACCCTGAATATCCAGAAGATCCTGAATATCCAGAAGATGTTCCTGAGGATTACTAAAAAAAATGATGAAAGTTAAAAAAGATGTTTAATATTTTTTCATAATATTAACTCTTTTTTTATTAATAACCACCTTTTATTTACACTTTTTTTTTTATTGAAAAAATTATTCTTACATTCATGTAATTTTATGAAAAAAAAACATACACATTTTCATGTATTATTAATCATTATAAATTTATTTTTAAAGTATAAAATATATAATATATAACATAGTTAAAAAAAAGAATTAAAAAAAAACTATTTTTATATAAAAAACTAAAAAATATAACGGAAGTATAATAGTATGGATTTACAATTATTAGAAATGATTTCTATTGTTCTTATAACTGCTGTTATTGTTCTATTAATATTTAATAAACTTAAACTTCCATCTATGATTGGACTATTTTTAACTGGTATAATTCTAGGATTTTTTATTAAATCAACAACTGCAATTAGTGCCATATCAGAGCTTGGAGTAATATTTTTATTATTTATTATAGGACTCGAATTTTCAGCTGAGAAGTTCTCGGCAATCAAACATTATGCACTTATTGGAGGACTACTTCAGGTTGTATTAACAACATTAATTGTAGCATTAATAGCATTTGCTGTAGGAGTTCCAATTAATCAGGCAATATTCATGGGATTTTTAGTATGTTTCAGCTCAACTGCAATTGTAATGAAGATCATGCAAAAGAAGGGTTTAAATCATACACTTAAAGGAAAAGTAACTCTAGGAATACTTATCTTCCAGGATTTAGCTGTTATTGTTGTACTACTTCTAACACCAATACTTGGTGGTATGACTATTGACTTATCAAGTCTACCAAGTCTACTAATATCAGTAGTAGGACTAATTATTGTAATAGCAGTTGGTGGAATATGGGCTGTACCAAAAGCATTAGAAGAAGCAGCATCAACCAAAAATCGTGATCTTTTCATGCTTTTAATTCTCTTCATATGTCTTGGTACAACATATATAACAACACGTCTTGGAATAGGACCTGAACTTGGAGCATTTATAGCAGGTTTATTAATATCAAACACAGAATACAGCCACCAGACACTAGGATATATCCAACCATTTCAGGATGTTTTCATGAGCCTATTTTTAATATCAATAGGTTTAATGATAAATGTAGAATATTTCCTATATAACATAGTAATCATATTATTACTAGCTGCATGTATAATACTTATTAAATTTATAGCAACATTCATAACAGGAAGAATACTACATCTTAAAATACCAGATATTGTAGGAATATCAATACTACTAAGTCAGATTGGGGAGTTCTCATTTGTACTTGCAACTGAAGGAATGAAATATGGACTTCTAACAGCTGATATGTTCACAGGATTTTTGACAATAAGTATAATAACTATGTCAGCAACACCATTTTTCAAAGATCATATGGATAAAATAAGTGAAATACTTGAAAAACTACCATACTTTAAAGATCATACACATGATGGTGAAATAAATTTCACAAATCGTAGAAGTGAATATCCAGAACTTGAAAGTGAACTTAATAATCATGTTATAATAGTAGGACTTGGACTTACTGGTAAAAATATTGCATTTTCATGTGAACATATGAATGTACCATATGTATGTGTTGATTACGATCCAATAGTAGTAGAACGTGAAAAGCTAAGTGGAGTACCAGTAATATATGGTGATGGATTTTCAGAAAGTGTTCTTAAAGAATTAAAAGTAACATCAGCAAACTGTCTTATTGTAACAACATCAAATCAGGATCACTTAGAAGCTATTGTAGATGCTGCAAAAAGATTAAATCCAAATATTCATGTAATTGTAAGAACACGTTATGTTAAAAATGTGGATAAATTATATGATGCAGGTGCTGATGAAGTTATTCCTGAAGAATTTGAGACAAGTATTATAATGTTTAGACTTGTTATGGACTACTATAATAAGGATATGGGTGAAATTAACACAGTTCTACAAGAACTTAGAGGTGAAAGATATCAAACTCTTAGAAAATTCACTTTAGCTGAACCAGACATGGAAAATCAAATTCTTGAATCTGTTTATGTTGAGGATGAAAAAACATTAGATGACTTTGATTTTGATAAATATGATTTATCAGCAATATCTGTTATTCGTGATGATGATATGATGCAAATTGATGGTGACAACTTCTATTTAGAAGAAGATGACATGGTATTATTCCGTGGAAATAAGGATAATGTTGAAGAATTCTTTAATCAAACAGATAAAATGTAATAAAAAAAAAATACAATCTTTAATCTCCCCTTCATATTTTTTTCTTTTTTTCTAAGCTACTTCTTTTTTTTTACTAAAAATTAATAAAAAAACTAAAACTAATTTAAAACCAAAAACAGCACCCTCTTTTTTTCTAGAATAAAAAAAAAATTATTTAATAAAAATTAGTATAAACTTCAAGAAATACTTTATAATTAATAAATCATTTTAATAAAAAAAAAAGAATAAGAGAAAAAAAAAGATTTTATTTTATTTTATCTTAAAAAAATATATAGATAAAAACAATTAAAAAAAAAACCCCTCTTTTTTTCTTTAACCTACTAGGCAAGTAAATTAAATACAAATATTCCCATGTAGAATGATAAATACCATGATGGTATTGCAAGTAGTACTAGAAATGTTCCACCAGTCCACTTTTTAAAATTTAATGGCATAATTTTATCCCATACATCTGGAAACAATACAATTGTCTGCATAAAAATACCAAAAGCAACAATAAAAGGCACACCATGATATATTAAAGCAGAAAAACCTTGTATTATAGGAAAAAAACCTACAATTGATGCAATGCAAATATATGATAAGGAAGAATAATACTTATCATTAAAATCTATATATTTTTTATTACGCCTATATAAAACTTCAAGTTCCTTATATCTCCATCTCCATAATTTAAAAATAAAAAAATCACTCAAATTAGGAAGTCCAAAAGAGTTAAAAGTATTTTTTCTCAAACCTACTACAACCATTGGATAAATTATACACATCATAAATAAGCTAATACATAAAGTAACTTCAGGCATTATTAATATTTTAAAACGATCAAGTAGGATTATAGTTGCAGAGGCAATAAAGTAAGAACTTCCAAATAATTTCCAATAAGATGGTGTAACTTCAAAGGCACTAAGAAGAAAAGTAAAACCCATTTTTATTTCATCATCAATTAAATTAGGATACATTAGTTTTATACCTGTAATTTTTTCAATCTTTAATACACTTTTTACTATAGAAAATAAAAGACAAATAGTCAAAGGTATTAATGATACTATAACTCCAAGTAATTGAAAAAGTAAATCATTTAAACTCATGTAAGTATGCTCCTTATTTTATTATATGATCCTTTAGAAACATTCATATCTGTTAAGAATTGTTTAAGATTTGAGCTTATGACTTGATCTATTGCTTTACCACACATATAATCCTCCATATTTTCTGGAGCTGCATTGTTAAAACCAAATATAAGTGATATTTTTGATGCTTTTCTAACTGGAGAGGATTTTACAGCTAGTTTTGTTAAGCTTAAAATCATTCTATCTTCAGCTATGAATGGAATAAGACCAGCAATTACTGAAGGTGCCGCATCAGCCCAATAATAAGGATTAAATGGATCACTAATACTTCCTCCAGCACTTAAATAACATAAACCAAGACCTCCAATAATCATAGAAACACCTACTACTGAACCTGGACCTGAGGATAACATTAGTGTTCCTGCTGTTATTAGTGTTGTTCCCATTGTACTTTCTAGTTCAGGGGTTATTTCATTTAAGCAGTCTCTAAGAGTATTCATGAAATCGTTTGTAAAGTCGTTTGATGTAAAATTATTAAGTTTATTTAACATGTTTAGTAATTCATCTGTGTTTTCTCCATGATAGCAGTATCCTTGACCTATTTGTGATGTAGCTCCTTTTATTTTTTCTCCTTCTTCTTCTGTTTTCATCATGGTTTTAACAATTCCAGTTTTTAGATCTATTTCTATATAGTATGTTTGATTTGTTGTGGGTTCTATTGTTATTATTCCTGTTTTTTCATCGATTGTAAAGTTTACATTATTATTATTTAGTCTTACATCTTCAAAGAATATATATAGTGGACTTGTTATATTTTGCATTGATAATCTTAATGCTTGTTTTTCCCATTCTGACATCATTACTGTTGTCATAAATCTAAATTGCACTGTTTGATTTACTGTTGGATTGTTTGTTATTTTGGTTGATAGGGTTGGATCATATATGTTTGAGTATATTGTTCCATGATGATTTACACCTACTAATATTTGTGTATCATCTGCTCTTGTAAATGTTACATTATTATATGAGCCATAAAATTTACTCATTTCATCATTAAAATATATTATTGTTTCTCCAGTTAGGTATGTTCCATATGCTGCTTTTAGATGATCTGTTTTATCAACTTCCATCTCATTTATATTTGTGAATGTTTTGTTTTCATTTTTTGTATAAGTTTTGTTTTTATTTATTGTTTGTTGTATGTCATCTTTATTTATTAATCTGTTTGTAATTATGTATGTTTGAAGTGTTTGAAATGGCATTATTTCTGTTATTGTAAATAAATGATTTAATTTGTCTTTTTTATTTAGTGTATAGTTCTGGTAGTTACTTGTAAATGATGTGTTTATTGGGGTTGCATCCTTATCATCATCAGATAGTTGATTCATATCTGGAAGTAAAAAGAATATTGTTTGGTTTATTTTTCCGTTTACTATTGTTGAAAATTTTGTAATAAGTAGGATTTCCTCATTATATAGCTCAGTTGTTGATAATACTGATACTTGATTTATATCACCATATGCATATCCATATAATTTTATATTTAGTATTTTGTTATTATTTGTTGTATATATTAACATTCCTGGTTCTGTTATTGTTCTACTAAGTGTTCCTTCTATGTTATTTTTTCTGTAGTTATACAGTAAACTAAAGCTTTCAAAATTATTTTTTTCTGAAGTTAAGTTTAAGTAATATTTTTCATTTAAAGTTATCGCTCCATCCGGGTATGGCATTGATAGTGTATATGTGTAATTCATTATTGTTCTTGTTCCTTTTGTTGGCATGTATTCTTTTTGTGATGCCATTTGTCCTGTTGTTTTATGTTTTCCTGTTATTATTAGTTGTGTATTTTTTGATGTGTCTAGTTCTTTTGTATATTTTTTATGTATTACATCGTTTGTTCCCCAGTATTTATAGTATTCTATTGTTGTTGGCTGGTTTGACTGTATCATTATTCTTTGATGATTATCTGAATACATTCTTGTTGTGTTTATTATTGTTAGAGTTGGTCTTTCTTGTGTGTATTTTGGTGTGTTGTATGTGTATACTATTGATTCATATCCTTCCAGGTTATCTTTTGTGTAGTATTTTAGTGTTGTATTTTTGTTTATTTTAAATGTTTTATTGTTGTATTTTATTTTTGTATTGCTTTTTTTAGGGTTTGATCCATCTGTTGTATAGTATATTGTTGTGTTATCCCAGTTTGTTGTGAAATTTAATGTTTGTTGATTGTTTATTAAGTCTGTTTGTGGTACTACTACTGATATTGGTGGTGTAAGTATTTGTTCTGATTGATAGTGTGTTATTTTTGAGGTTATATTATTTTCTGTTACTACTATTGCATTTATTTGTGTTTTAATACATATTGTTAAAACTTCATTATCTTTGTATAGTTTACTTTTATTTGTTGGTGTTGATCCATTTCTTGTATAATATATTTTTCCTTTAACATTTGCTGTCATTGTAATATTTAGTTTATTATCACGTATTTCAGTAATATTATGTACTGTTACTTTAGGTTCAACTGTTGTTTTTAAATTATTAGTTGTATTATTGTTGAGTGTTGATCTATCTTCTGTTGTTTCTTCTATATTTTTATCTTCTTTTTTAGTTGTATTAATTTCATTATTCTTATTTTCTGTTTTATTTTTATTTTCATAAACTATGTTTTTATTTATGTCTTCATGCTCATGAGTAATTTTACTTATGTTGTTATCATTTGAGTAAGTATTATTATCCTCAGCATAAACTTGGGTTGTAAAAATAATTAATAAACATAAAAATAAGATAAAATATTTACTTTTAATATTATCACTCCTAGTTAATATTTAAATAATATTTCTTGATTTATTTTTAATAATAATATATTTGTTTGAATTTATATTTAAAAAATAAAGTAAGTTGGAGTGTTTTTAAAATTTAGTTAGGTAAGATTATTTTTTAAAGGAAAAAATAGTATCGATGAGAGATTTAAAGAGAAAAAATAGTTCAAAGAAGGTGATGATGGAGGTTTTTATTCTTCATTTAAGAAGTCATGTATTTCTTGGTTGTGATCTTGCATTGTTTTTTGTAGTCTTTTGAAGTATTTATCTGTATGTTCTTCTCCATCTTCAGATCTAACTTTTGTTGTGTTGAAGTATTTATCATCTATTGGTTGTACTTCACTAATATATCCATCTTCAACTGCTCGAGTTGTTAAATCTAGTGGGTTAAATGCTCTGGTTGAACCGTCAAATGGTGGGCATACTACTGCTGAGTATTTTAGATCGTATATTGATGATTCTCGGCTTATTGATGTTGGATCTGGTATATGATATTCTTCACGTAAGTGTTGTTTTTCTTCTTCTGAGAAGTTGTGTATTGGTACGCTAAATGGTACTTTGCTTATTACAAATCTTTCATCAAATATGCATGCTAGTCCTGCATTTATTAGTGATTCTACAACAAAGTGTGTTGGTAGTTCTATTGATACATATTTTCCTAGTGATATTGTATCATAGATGTCTTTTATTAGTAGGTTATTTCCTCTGTATTCTGGTAGTACGTAGATATGTTGGAGTACTATTGTTTGTTGATCATTTACATCTGATCCTATATATGTACTGAATCCTACTACTTTATCTATATGTACTATTTCTTTAAATAGCATACATTGTTCATCTTCATTTATATTGAAGTTTTCATCTATTATACTATCATATAGGTATGGATAGTGTTGTTTAAGCATCTCTATAATTGGCATAGAGTAAGTTTTAACTTCAGCATTTGGATCTGTTGTATATATTTTTCCTTCACCATTTGATCGTGTTATAATATCATTTTTTGCCATAACATTTAACCTCCATTTTTATCTGTTTTTTTGTTTTTTTTTCTTGATTAAATTATAATGACTTTTAATATTTTTTTTGAATTTATTATATTAATGTTTTATTTAATCTAATATTAATAAGGATAATATTTTAAAAAAAGTTTTATTATAAATTAAGGAGAGAAAGTATGTGTTTAAATTTAAATATTTTTAAAATTAATAAAAAAAAAGAATTGTATAAAAAAAAAGGAATAAAAAAAAATATAAAAAGTATTTTCTCTTTTTCTTTTAACTTCATCATATTTTAAAAAGAGGAAGTTTTAAATCTAATTAGAAATACAATTTATTTTCCTTTATATATATTTTCATTAGATACAAGTTTTATCAAATCATGAAGATGATCTGTATATTTTACTCTAAAACCTACTGCTCCTTTTGTATCGGTTTTAATATTATTAAGTGCATGATCATCATCAGGACGACTATTATTTATTATATACCATATATAATCGTCTTTATCTATTATGAATAATTGACCTTCACCACTTGTATGTTCGTTATAGTATATATTTTGAGGATCATAAACGATTTTAGCTTTTTTTAGAAGTTTTTTAAGAAACTTGGTTGGACGTTGAGCTCCTGCATAAATTTGTTCTATTTCATCCATTGCCTGATTTTTCTTTTCACGTAATTTGTTAGCTTCTTGTTGTCTTTGTTTTAGTAGTTCTTCTTGTTGTGATACTGTCTCATCAACACCTAGTATATCTTCTACTATTGCTACATTTTCTTCACTACACATCCATCCTTGTGGGTTTCCTTCAACTTCCATTATGTTTTCATAATCCTCAAGTTTATAGTTTTTAAAGTATGGTAGTATTTCTTTAAGCTTTTCATCAGAGACTAGCTGATTTAGTGCATATAGTTTTCCATGCTCATTTTTATCTATACATTTTAATACAAGTTTTAATGGTTTGGTCTCATCATTCATAAATTTTTTAATTCTCCCATTCTATTTTTTTCTTTATATAGATTATTTTCTGATACGATTTTAATTAATTTTTCTATATCTTCTGTGTAGTCTACTCTAAATCCTATTGCTGAGTATATATCATTTATTTCTATGTTGTTAATTTTTCTATTGTTTCCTTCTGATGAGTTGTTTATGATGTACCAGATGCTTTTTTCTGTTATTATGAATAGTTGTCCTGCTCCATAGAATTTATTGTCTCTGAAGCTATTTGCTGGATCATATACTGCTTTTGATGCTTTAATTAGTATTTCTAGTTTTTGTGGTGGTCTTGGTGCATCTTTGAATATTTTTTCAATTTCATTCATTGCTTCTTCTTTTTGTTTTCTAATTTCTTGTGCATCTTTTCTTTTTTGTTCTTGTTGTTTTTGTCTTTTTGCTAGTGTATCTTGTATTGATAGTGTTTCTTCTACTTTTGGTACGTTTTCTTCTGTACACATCCATCCGTGTGGATCTCCTGATATTGCCATTACATTTTTAAATGATGCTGGTGTGAACTTTTTCATGTATTGTTTTACATCTTCTAGTTCAAAGTCTGGTATTTCACGGTTAAATCCGTATAAGTACCCATATTCTTCTGGGTCGTAACATTTTTGTACTAATTTTAATTCTTCTGTCATTGTTTTTTCCCACCTTTAATTTTTTTTTAGATAGAGGTTTTTTTTGAATATAATTTTATTATATTACTTTTTTTCCTCTTTGATTTCATTTTTTTTTACTTATTTGATTATTTTTTTTTATTTGATTGGATAATTATTAATATAATATTGGTTCTCTTATAAATATTTATTTATATTTTAGAAGTTACATATGGATAATTTACTTTTTTATTAAATTTTTTTTAATAAGTTAGTTAGTTTTATAATAAAATATCCTATAAAATTTTTTTTTTATAGTTTGTTTAATATTTTAAAAAATAAGAAAAAAAAGTGGAGGTGGTGAATTAGTAAATATTTCTTATTGATTTTTGTATGCTATGATATCTTCAATTGTTATTAGTGGCATATCATGTTCTTTTGAGAATACTTCAAGTTCTGGTTTTCTTGCCATTGTTCCATTAGAATTTGTTATTTCACATAGTACTCCCATTGGTTTTAGATTAGCTAATTTCATTAAATCAACTATTGCCTCGGTATGTCCTTGACGTTCATCTAGTAGTCCATCTCGTGCTCTTAGTGGGAAGACGTGTCCTGGATGATTTAAGTCAGATGATTTTGCATCATCAGCTACACATGCTTTGATTGTTGTTACTCTATCATGTGCACTTACTCCTGTTGTTACTCCTTCTGCTGCTTCTATTGTTATGGTAAATCCTGTTCCATATGTACTTGTGTTATCATCTACCATTAGTGGTAATTCTAATTTATCTGCATCAGAGTTTGTCATACATAGGCATACTATTCCACTACCTTCTCGTATTAGAAGTGCCATTTGTGGTTCTGTTATGCTTTCTGCTGCAAAGAACATATCTCCTTCATTTTCACGGTCTTCATTATCTGTTACAATGATTCCTTTTCCTTGTTTTAGATATTCTAGTGCATTTTCTACTTTTTGTATTTGATTCATTGTCATTTTTTTCATGTGCTCCATATTTTTTTTTTAATATTATGTAATGATTAATTAGGTAAGGGAGGTTAATTTTTTTAAAGTTTTTTTTTATAAAATGTACAATAGAATCAGGGCTTTTTTTATTAAATAATATTATTATTTTTTGTAATGATAAAAAAAAATTTTTTTTTTTAATTTATTTTTTCTTAGTTTACTTTTTATCTATTCTTTTTCTCTTTCATCCAGACTTTTACTGTCGGTTTTGGAATTTCACCAAATCAGCATATATTATTCTATGTTCGTGGACTTTTACCACCGGTGGAGAATTTCACTCCGCCCTGAGATAAGTACAGATCTTATATATTATAATATTAATAGCATGTTTATAATAAATCTAATCCTTAAAAAAATATAATATTAATTTGTTAAGGTTAAATTTGAAAAAGTAAATTTTTAAGTTATATATAAAAAGTATGGTGGTGAATAAGTAAAAAAAAGGTTTTATAAGATAAAATAATATCATATAATTTTTAAATCCCTTTTTTTTATCTAAAAGAAAAATATTTTTTTTTTCTTCTAGAATCCTAGTAGTATTTTAATTCCTAGAATTATTAGTACTACTCCTCCTATAATTTCAAGTTTATCACCTAAGTATTTACCAAGACGTGCTTCAAGTTTAGATCCTAAAAATACTCCAAAGATACTTAGTATGAATGATGTTATTCCTATGATAATACTTGGTAGTACTATTTCCATATTTATTAGTGCAAAACTAAGTCCTACTGCAAATGCATCAATACTTGTTGCTATTGCAAGTATGAAAACTTCTTTAAAACTAAATGTATCAACTACTTCTTCTTCTGAATTTGATATACTCTCACGTATCATGTTAAGACCAATAAATAGAAGTAGTAAAAATCCTATCCATGTTGCTATACTTGATATGTATGAACTTACAGATGATCCACAGAAGTATCCAAGAACTGTCATGGCAAATTGGAAAAATCCGAAAAATATTCCATACCATAATGCATGAATATGTGTGATGTGTTTTTGTGTAAATCCTTTTGTTATTAAGACACTAAATGCATCCATAGCAAGTGCTACTGCAAGAATACATACTGAATAAAAGTCAAACAATTCTATAAAACCTCCATTTATATACTATAGTTTTATTTATTAGCTAAGTTAAATTTTTATTAAAATATAAAATTAAATGTTTCCATTAAAAAAAAATTGTAATTCTAATAATAAAAACAAGAAAAAGATTTAATTTAAAAAAAGAAAAAGAATGTAAAGTTAAAAAACTTACATTTTAATTAAAATAGTACATCATTATTCAGGTATGATTTGGATAAAGTTGTGATCTAATAATAAAGAATATCATAGAAATAATAAGTATTATTATAGCACCAATAATAATAGCACTCATACCCACATCAACTATAATTAAACCACCAATAAATGTACCAATAGTAATTCCAATATTAAGCATACTCATAAATACACCATTAGCAAACTCAGGAGCCTCAGGAATACTACTAAAAATCCAAAACTGAATAATATTATTAAAAATACCCTCAAGCACACCAAAAGTAGCCATAAAAATATACATTAAAGTCCAACTATCATTAACAAAATAAAAGATAGCTAAATTAACACATATTAAAAGAGGACATAAAACAACAGTCCTCAAAGGATACTTAATAAGAAGCCTACCAGCAAGCCAACTTCCAGGAATACTCATAATCCCATAAATAAACAATATCAAAGATAAATTACTACCAATAATACCATAAATACCCTGCAAGAAAGCAGAAGCATAACTATAATAAGTATTAAAACCAGCAGCAAAAATAATTACACCAATACATGAAAGAATAAAAACACCACTACCAACATGACGTAGCTGACCTTTTAAACTAACATCATTATTACCCTCAATACTTGGGAAAAATAAAATAGTAACAATTAAACTAATAAAATTAAGAAATCCAAAAAAGAACATAGCCCAAGGATAACCACCATAATTAGCAAAAATTGTACTAAGAGGAACACCAAAAATTGAACCTGCAGATACACCAATAACAAGTTTACTTACAGCCTTAGGAGTCTCATTAGACGGAACAAGTTCACCAGCTACAGTAAAAGTCAAACTAACATAAGCTGGATAAAAAAATGCAGGAATAATACGACATAACAATGCAAGATAAAAGTTAGTCATAAGACCACCAATAAAACTAAACAAAGTCATAACCCCAAGAACCAAAATAAACAAATGACGCCTATTATACTTACTTACAACAATTGGAATAAAAAGACTACCAACAGCAATAATCAAAGAAAAACAACTAAGAAAAAGCCCAGCTTGATCAATAGACACACTAAAAAAATTAGCAACCTGAGGTAAAATACCAATAAAACCAAGCTCAGTAGATAAAATTCCAAAAGTTCCAAAAGTCATAATCCAGATAATCCATGTAGGATTCATCTTACTTAAATTCATATTCAAAATATATATAACACCTCAGAAAAAATTATTTAATTAAATTATAACTTTATCATAAAACATTATTAAAAATATTGATTATGAAACAAAAATAGAAAACATTGCATAAACCTAGAGTTTATAAAAATAAATTGTTAAAAATTAGTAGAAAATTATTATTTAGTAAAAAAAAAGTATAGTATTTAATTAATTAAAAGGCCGGCAACTTTCTAACCTTCCCATAAGCTTACCACTTATAGTACCAATTAAAACGTAGGTAGACTTTATTACTGAGATCGAGA
>NZ_LWMS01000018.1 GCF_003149675.1 Methanosphaera cuniculi
ATTTAATTTAACATGCTTTTCCATTTTTAAAGATTGTTTAATCAAAATTAGTCTTATATACCCTATTTTAGTATACTTTCTAATTAACTATTCAGATCATGTTTAGTTTAATTAAAATTTTAATTATTTTTTTTGGAGGAAAATGATTTTTTATGAATAAGACAAGTAAGTTTTTATTTCTTGGATTAACTTTACTTATTCTATTCATATCAGTAGGAAACATAAGTGCAACAGATAATACTGATACAACCACTACAATGTCAGATAATATTGAACAAGATATTCATAATGATATGGCAGATGAAAAATCAGTAGTAAAAACTACAGTTACTACTAAAAAAGTAAATTCAGAAAATAAAAACATAACAAAAAAGACAATTAAGACAGACAAACAACCTATAAAAAAATCAGTTCATCTTATAGGAACTGCGAATGATTATAAATCTTTAAAAACATCATGGGATGACGCTCAAAGTTCTAATGATACAACATTATATACAATTAATGTTAAAAATGGACGATACAATTTTGAAGAAGAACTAACATCAAATAACATTTCAACTGCTAAAACTATTATATTTAATGGTGAAAGTAAAGATAAAACAATATTTGATGGACAAGGAAAAACAAGATTCTTCAATTTAAACAATACAAATCAAGTAATACAATTTAATAACATAACATTTATAAATGGATTTAATAATAGTGAAGGTGGAGCTATACTAGCTAATAGTACACTTAAATTAAATAACACTGTATTTATTAATAATAAAGTTAGTGGTGGTAATTTATCTAGTATGGGTGGAGCTTTAGTTAGCTATCATGACCTTAGTGTTTATGATTCTTATTTCATAAATAATAGTGCTGATTCTATTTGTAATTATACATATGGTGGTGCTATTGTTACAGATAATAATACTTTAATTTATAATTGTAGTTTTATAAACAATTCAGTAACTGATATTGAAGGTAAATTAGCTTATTCAGGTATTGGTGGAGCATTTTATTCAAATAGTAAACATAATGCTACAATTAACATATTTTTATGTGAATTTATAAACAACTCTGCAAATGCTACTGTAAAAAATACACAAAAACCTAGTGGTGGAGCTATATATTATAGTGGATATGATTCAATAAATATTACAAGTTGTGAGTTCATAGATAATAAAGCATATAACGGTGGAGCTATATTCTTTTATCAATATGGACTTAGTGGAACAGTTATTCAAAATCCAAGTGTTTTTGGTTGTGTATTTAAAAATAACACAGCAACCAATTATAAAAATGTTGGTCTAACAGGAATGGGTTCTTCACTAAACATTGGTGCTAATTATTATATTGACAATTCTAGTCCTTCTGATCTTTATTATCTAGTGAATGATAAAGAAAGTACATATACTTTTAATCAGAAAACAAATCAAATTACAATTGCAACTTTAATTAATAGTAATGACTATTATGGTCCACTTACCATGTTAGGACGAAACTATAATTTAACAATAATCTCATCAAGTAATCTTATTAATACAAATGATGCTAAATTAACACCTGAAAATGGTTATTTAAAAACATTTAATTTAAGCAATCTTCCAGCAAATCATGAAGACATAATATTATATGTTGAAGATATAGAAGTTGCAAAAATAGTATGGGATCATACAAATGTAGTATTTAACAATATTACTGCAAAACCTGGTGAAAATATCTTATTAAATGCAATATTTAAAACTTCAGATAATATTTTAATACCATCAGGTCGTGTAGCATTTAAAATAAATGATAATACAATAGGACATTCAAATATCCAATTTGGTACAGCAACACTTAACTATACAATACCATCTAATTACTCAGCTAAAGATTATAAACTAACCGTAGTATATGGTGGAAATAATGAATTTATTGAAGCTCGCATTAACCGAAATCTACATTTAAATAAACTAAACACAACAGTTGATGTAAAAACAAGTATTAATGGAAATACATTAAAAATAGATATAGATCCAAAAGATGAAAATAATAATACTATAAATTGTGGAAAAATTTGTGTAAAAATCGAGGGAAAAACACTACAAAACATAAAAATAAACGGAAAAACCACAGTTAACTTCACAATACCAAAAAGTTGGAATAATCGTGAAATAAAAGTTCTAGCAATATATGGAGAAAACAACAACCATAAACAAAGTAGAATGGAAATAACAACAAAACTAACAACAAAAACAGTTGTAAAAGATGTTAAAAAAGATGAAATAAATAATTATTATGTTTCAGATAAAACTGGATCAGACACAAACCAAGGAACACAAAACAGTCCATTTAAAACAATACAAAAAGCAATCAGCACAGTAAATACAAACAAACAAAATGCAAATATCTATCTTGATGGTCAATTTAAAGGATTTGGAAATACTAATCTTACAGTACCAGGAGATCTACATATCAACTTTATAGGAGTTGGAAATTCAAGTATTGATGGAGAAGTAAACTATACAATAAAAGAGAACTTAAGCGATAATGAATACTATTGGGGTTCAACACCTATATGGTATCCATACAATAATGGTACAGGAAACTGGGCTATGAACATAACACGTGGAAATGGTCTTATAACAATATCTAACTTCACAATTAAAAACTGTTGGAATCCAGGACCAAGTAGTAATGATTATAAAACATCAACAGTAGATAACTATGGAAACTTGGCAGTTAATAATGTAAGTTTTATTTTTAATCATGGTGGTGTAGGTGCAAGTATACGTAATAATAATGGATCAAACCTTAATGTTACAAACAGTCTTTTTGAAGCAAACCGTAAATCATCAAGTACAGGAAACTATGGAGCAGGAATATATAACAATGGAACTGCTATTATTATAAATTCAACTTTCCAGAAAAACTATGCACGTTGGGGAACAATAACAAATGATAAAAACCTAACAATAATCAACTCAACAATACGAGATAACATAGCATATGATGGAGGAAGTACATTTAAAACCGGAAGTGGAATAACAATAAATACAGGATCTACCACATATGGAGAAGATACAAGAATATCAAATATTGTAACTCAAATTGATGGATGTATATTTATAAACAATGATCAACTTGATATTTACTCAGATGAAGGATCTACAAATATAACAAATAATATATTTAACAAATCAACAGGAGTAGTAATGAATAAAGGAAGTGAAGATATAACTATTAATATTAAAAATAATACCTTTAATTCACCTATTGGTTCAACATTATATACAAGTCTTTCAAGTAAAGATCAACTTTTAATAACATTAAAACTACGAGCACCATACCATTATGTAATTGATTCAAACCAAGTATTTAATATGGGTGGAACTTCATCAACTGCATTAGAACTAAAATCAAACAATGCAATTATAACAAATAATACATTCACACGGATGATACTAATAGATGGTGAAAAAAATACAATAAAATCAAATAATATTACAACAACAAAAGATCAATATACAATAAATTTAAAAAATAGTCCTAATAACAATATCTATGATAATTATCTTAAAGCATCAAAACTTGTAGGAGATTCATCAGTATCATACACATCAATTACAAACAAACTTGAAAATAACACACCAGTAGTTAAAGAATTACTAGTTGATGATGAAATTTTCTATAAATACTTTGATGATGATGGAAATTTACTAAGTAACTATAAAGAAGTTGAACAAATACGAGTTGTAGGAGAACTTAATAATAAAAACATCAATATTAACAATAATTTATCCATATTCCAAGAAGGAAAATTCACATCACATAATATAACAATAACAGTAGATAAACAAGTAGAAATAAGTTTACTTACAATTATAAATACAAACAAAAATCCTGTAATAATACTAAATGGAAATAATAACACTATTAAAACTACAACACTGACAACAAATAATAATAATAATACAATTATTGTTAATGGAGAAAATAATATAATTGAAAATAACACATTAATTACAGATATTCTTGTAGGTGATGAATCAGTAAAAACTACAAAAACAAACACAGTTGATAAAAATATACCAACATACAAAAACCATATATTATCTGAAGAAAATTTCAACACCTACTTTAACACTAATGGAACAATAAAAGATCTGAATATTAATGAAGTTCACTTCCTAATTAATGGAACAATTGTAAATAAGAACATAATTCTTAATAATGATAAAAATATTATTATAACAAAATTCATAGATTCAGAATTTTTAAATACAACAATTCAAACACTTGGCAATACAAAATTAAACATAACAGGTATAGTAATTAAAAATACTGATAAAGTTGCATTTGAACTTGAATCAAAAGAAAATAATATAACATACACAAATATTACAACAAATACAAATGCTATAAACATAAAAAATCCAGAATCAAAAATAACTATTAGTTTCTGTAATATAGTAACAAAAGCAAATAAAACAATAAATACAATAAATATTCAAAATGTATCTGAAATTGAGATAAATAATACAAATATAATAACACAAGCACCAGGTGAAAGTGTAAGTATAAATGCTCAAAATATATTAACATCATTACAATTTAATAGAAATACTATTGAATTTAATGTAAATAATTCAAATGCAATAAAAGTTAAAAATGGAATTGTTAACAGTATCAGATATAATATAATAAATTTAAATGGAGAAAATAATACTGCAATTAATACTAACAATGTTACAGCAGGAGTCTATAATGTTATTATATATAATAATACAATATCCTCAGATTATATGAATTCATATGCAATAGTTGTTGAAAATTTAAGAAAAATTGAGCTAGCAGAAAATAGAATTTATTTAAATAATAAAAATTCAATAGCAATAATTCTAAATTCAACATACAATTCAGAAATTAATTCAAATACAATAAAACTTAATGCATCTGAAAATACTGGAATTTTAATAAATAATTCAGGTAATTCAAATATTAAATACAATGAACTCGAATCTATAATAAATACAAATTCTAATTTCACAATACTACTATTAAATAATGCAACAAACTCAAAAATAACATATAATAATATAACAACAACCGGAGATTATGCAATAATTATAGATAAACAATCAAATAATAATTGGATTGAGAAAAATATTCTACTTACAAATAAAAATCTTGGAAACAATGCTGTATTAAATTTAAATTTATACTACAATAAAGTATCATCTAATAAACCAGGTAAAGTAACATACTTCTATCTTAATGAAAAAACATACACAGACTTCTTTGATGAAAATGGAAATCTTAAAGATATAATACCATCTAACATAACAATACTTACAACAGGAAATCTATATAACAAAATATTAACAATAAACAAACCAATAAACCTAGTAGGAGATGGAGTAATCTTTACAAATACAACAATAATATTAAATGCAGAAAATATTAATATATCAGGAATAGAAGTTAAAGATAATGTACAATTACAAATTAACTCAAACAACTGTAATATTAATCTATCCAACATAGATGCAAAAGTAAACAAACCTGTTCTAGTTGTAAATGGAAATAATAATTCAATTAAAATAAATAAAATTGAAGTTCAATACACCGGAGAGATAAACAAAAATACAACAATAATTGAAATATCAGGAAATAAAAATAACTTAAATTTATCTGATATATCAACTCAAAACTATAATGAAGTAACAACATTATTACTTAACAATTCAAATAATTCAAATATAAGCATGTCCTCAATGAAGACAAATGATAAAAAATTCACAGCAATAATACTTAATAACTCAAATAATAACTTAGTATATGTAAATCAAATAAATTTAAATGCACAAGAAAATGAAGGAATTATACTTACAAATTCATCATATAACAAAATAACAGGAAAAATACTCCAAGATAAACCAGTAACATCAATCCTTAAACTTGAAAATAATTCAAATTATAACAAAATAGAAAGATTATCAATAATAAAAAGTAATTTAACAACAACACCAATATACATCATAGAATCACACTATAACGTAATAATGGGTGGAATATATAAACTATCAAATCTAATAGGATATGGAATAAATATAACTGAAAGTGTAGGAAACAATGTAAGTTATAACTCAATTTCAACAGCAAATCTTGAAGGAAATGATTGTATCATCCAAGAAAACAAAAATAACACACTAAATAACATAATACGATACAACACAAAATTCGTCAATGCACTAGGATATGGAACTTCAACTACTTTAAACATAACAGCACCAACAACAGCAAAAATATATGAAACAATAATAATTAATGCAACAGCACAATACAAAAAAGGAGCAAAATACTTCCAAGCAGAAGGACTTGTAATATTCAAAGTAAATGGAGAAGAAATAGCAACAATAGATCTAGTAAATGGATCTGCACAAACAAACTACACTATAACATCAACAGATAAATTATTCATAGAAGCAATATTTGCAGATCCAACACTTAAATATAGAATATCATTTAATAACCAAACATTAACAGTAGAAAAACTTGATGCAACCATAATTCTTCCAAATGTAATAAGCAATACTTCAAAAACTAATTTAACAGCAATAGTACTTGATGAAAAAGGAAATATTATCACAAGTGGAAAAGTTGCATTTAAACTTAATGGAGTAAGTTATGGAGTAACAAACATACAAAATGGAATAGCACAACTAACAGTTGATACATCAAAACTTACAGTTAAAAACTATACAATTACCACTGTATATGGTGGAAATGATGAAGTTGTAAAATCAACACAAAACGCAACATTAACAATAACCAAAAGAACATCAAACATAATAACACCAACAACCATTAAAAGAACAAATAATACTCAAATTACAATAAATTTAATAGATGAAAATGGAAATAAAATTAATTCAAATCAAAAAGTATGCATAAAATTCAATGGATGTACAATAACAAATACAAAAGCAGTAAATGGAACAGTGAAAGTAAATCTAGACTTAACAAAGTATAAAAACAAACAATACAATATGACTATAATATGTGGAGAAAATAGCCAATATAACATGAGTCAAATGATGAGTGTACTAAATATTGAATAATGAGAGAATTATTATATTCTCACACCTTTTTTTAACCACCCTTCTTATTTTTTTTATTATCATGTATTTTTTTTAATAAATTATATTAATAATATAAGTTTAATCTTATATTATCCAAGAGAAATATTATTTTATAAAAATATGTAATTTTTAGTTTTTCATGGGAAAAAATTAGAATTAGAATAAAGTGTTTTTTTCTCTTAGATTTTTTTTAAATGAAATTAAATAAATATGGAGATTTGAGATAAAATGAATATTCCAGAAATGCGTAAACAAAATTTACTTGTTAAAGATATGGATGAAATTAAACATTTCCTTGATGGTGCAACAACAATGAGACTTGCATTTAATGGAGAAGATGACTATCCTATTATATTACCACTTTCATATGGATATAGTGTAGATGGAGATAAACTTACATTCTATTTCCACGGAGGATTTAATGGAGTAAGATATGAATCATTACTTAAAGATAATCATGTATGTATAGAAACAGATTCATTTGAAAGATACCGACAAGCACCTCCAAGTGCAACAGCAGATTATATTAGTCTTGTAGGATTTGGTGATGCAGTTGAACTTAAAGATGATGAAAAAACAGATGGAATGCGTAAAATTCTAGAACACTGTGGATATGGATATATTGACATTGACCCTGACTTATTTAAAATAACATCTGTATTTAAAGTTGAACTTGAAGAATACACATGTAAGAAAAAAGAATAAAAAAAATATATCATAATTTAAAAAAAAGGAAGAAAAAGAAGAGTCTATCAGTGGGACTTAAAAAGTAAAAAAAAATTAGAATATATTTTTTTATTCTTTATTACTTTTTTTGAGAGATGGTCTCCTTTTTCTTTTAATATTATTAATACTTTGTACTTATTTTTATACTATTAATTAAAAAAAAATCTTGTTTTAAGAAAACTCGTTTAAATATCGAGTTCTTCATAGATAATTCCAAGTATTTTATCTTGTAGTTTTGTTCTGTTTAATGATGCATCTACTCTTTTCATTTGAGCAAATTCACTAAGTTTAAGATATTTTTCTCGTGTTATCTTTAGGAATTCTTCATATTCAAATGCTTCTGAAACATCATCTGCACAACGTTTTAGTGCTTCTTTTTCATTTATATCTAGAAGGATTGTTAAATCTGGTTTTGGCATATATTTATTTATTATTTCAATCCATTGTGTTGTTATCACATCATCATTTTGATATGCAATACTTGATAGATATGATCTGTCACTTATTATTATGTTTTCTGGATCATGTTTTACATCATCTATTAACTTTTTATGTGTTAGTCTATCTGCTGCAAATAGTAATGCATTAATTATTTGATGTACTTTTTCCACAGCTTCAGGATCTTTTAATCGTTCGCGTATTATTCGTCCTATATCAGAATCTGTTGGCTCTTCTACTATAGTTACATTATAGCCTTTATTTTCTAAATTTTCTTTTAATAATTGAATCTGAGTACTTTTTCCAGATCCATCAATTCCTTCGAGTACTATATACATAATTTAATCACTCACTAAAAAAATTTTGAGTTGTCTATTTTTCTCAAAAAACTATATTTTTAACTTAAATTTAGTTACAATTATAAGATTTAGTATTAAGTAAACTTAAAGATATATAGTAATTAATTAATAAAATTTAAAAAATAAAAAGAAAAAAAATTAATTTAATAAATTATTTCATGATTTAAAAAGAGGAGTGATTTTTATAAAAAATATTAACAATTGTAAAGTACTCTCACCTGTAGGATCACCTGACATTTTAGATGCATGTATATATAGTGGGGCTGATTATGTATATCTTGCAGCAAATAAATACAATGCTAGAGGTTTTGCTAGTAACTTTACATATGATGAAATAGAAGATGCAATAGATTTTTGTCATAAATACAATGTAAAATTATTTGTAACTGTAAATATTGCAATTCTTGAAAATGAAATTGTTGATGTAATAGATTATGTATATTATCTTTACTCACATGGTGTGGATGGTGTAATAGTATCAGATATTGGACTTGGTGATCTTATAAATAAGATAATGCCAAATTTTAGTTTACATGCATCAACACAGATGACAATTTATGATTATAGTTTCATAAAATGGTTAGCTGATAATGGATATAATAACGTTAACATATCACGTGAAGTACCAATAAGTAGAATACGACAAATAACAGATAAAAAAAGTCAGGAAAACTTGGATGTTAATATTGAAGCATTTGCACATGGAGCAATATGTTATTGTTATTCTGGACGATGTTTAATGTCATCAGTTATGGGAGGACGTAGTGGAAATCGGGGGTTATGTGCACAGCCTTGTCGAATGCGTTATGAAATGCTAAATCAGGATGAAATAAAAATTGCTGATAAAAATTACTTACTTAGTACAAAAGATCTATGTACATATAAAGATGTTAAAGATCTGATAGATTCAGGTATAAATACAATTAAAATAGAAGGTAGGATGAAATCACGTGAATATGTATCAGCTATAACATATGCATATCATCAAGCTGTACATGGACATTTTAATGATGATGATTTTTTACTTTTAAATCTTGCATTTAATCGTGGACTTACAAGTGGATATATCATGGAAAATCCATCAACAGATGTAGTAAGTAGAATCAGATCAGGAAGTCAAGGTTATGCAATAGGACGTGTAAGTAAAGTTGAAGGTAGAAAAATAACAATTAAATTCCTAAATAAAAGATATCCAACACGGATAATAAATGGAGATGGACTAAAATTTGAATATGAAAATCATACAACAGGAACATATGTATCAAAAATTATCAACCAAAACAGAAATAAAATAACAATACAACTAAATGAAAAAAAGAAAATATATGAAGATTCTCTCGTATTCATAACATATTCTAAATATCTTGAAGATATGACTAAAAAAATAATCAATGAAAAACATACAAACAAAATACCTCTTAACTTAAAACTCATAATATCAGATGATATGAATCTTAAAATAATATGTACATATGATAATAATAAAACATACACATACACACCAAAAGCACACTTCCAAGAAGCTTTAAATAAGCCTATAACACGTGAAATTATAAATAAGCAACTAAGAAAAACAGGAAATACAGACTTTAAAATTGAAAGTATTGAATATGAAAACTTCAAAGATAATCTCTTTATGCCAATAGGAGAACTTAATAGTATTAGACGTAATTTACTTAAAAATCTTGATGAAATTATACTAAAATCAGACATGCCAACAGATGAACAATTACAAGATGCTAAAGTAAAACTTGAGAAATTTAAACAACAACACTACATAAAAAACAATAAAATACAAGATTACAACCTGGAATTTATAGCACATGTTGATACAATTAAAAAAGTAGAAATTGCTTCAAACTATGATTATATAAAGGATATTTACTATGATATTAACATGATGAATAAAACTCATGATGAATACTTTAATGTAATATATGATGAGCTTAAAAATGTAAAAGAAATTATAAAAGATAAAAATCTTATATGGGTACTACCACCACTACTATTAGATCAAGATATAATAACTGTTCAAGAAATTATAGATAAATTACAAAATGAGAAGATAATAACAGCTGTTAGATGTGATAATATTGGTGTAGCATCACAACTTACTAATTGTCCTATTTATGGATATGATCTTAATATTTATAACAATTATACAATTGAAAAACTTATAAACACACCAAAATTTGAAAGATTAGGTATATCACATGAGCTTAGTTATGATGATATAAAAACTCTTAATGAATATGAAAAATGTCCTCTTGAATTTATGGTATTTGGAAACTTAGATTTAATGATAACAGAAGATAACTTTGAAAATATTATAGATGGTAATGAAGGTAATTATTACTATCTTCAAGATAAACGAAATCAGAAATTTAAAGTTAAACAAGATATTTATAATCATAGTCATATCTATGATTATCAAACACTAGATTTAATAAGTGAAATTGATAAGATTAGAAAAACAGCAATAAAATATCTTGAAATAGATCTGATGAATCATGATAATGTTAAAGAAATTCTAGATTATATTCAAGATTCACTTCATTATCTTAAATCTAAAAAACCAGTAGATAAAACATATCAGGGAAACTTCAAAAAAGGATTATATAAAAAGATGAACTAAAAAAAATTTAATCCTCCCCCATCCTACTTTTTTTTTAAAATATTTTTTTTAATGTAATAATAACATAATACTTTTTCTTATTTTTTAATTATTTTTTATTTTTTAATCTAGTTTTTAATGTAATAATAATTTAATACAAAAAAGATATATTTTATTTTTCAAAGACATTTTATTTGAAAAATTAGTTTAATACATTTTTTGATGTTTTAATGTTTTATACTATTTTTAATGTATTAATTATTTAATACATGAAATTATATTGAATTTTTTTATAAAAAATTACATCTTAAAATAGCTAATTACTATTTATTTTAGTGATTTAATAAGTTTTTAGCTGTTTTTTGATAGAACGTATTATAGTATAATTTATAATGTATTATTAATTAAAACTACATAACCTTTATATAGTACATATAATATATTCATAAGTATGTGAAGTGTATTATTATATTAATACTAAAAAAATTTACATGATACAATAATACCATAAAATATTAAATTAATTGTATTATTAAAATAATACATTAAACTTTATATACTAACAACAATATAATAAAAACAAGAAAATATGTGTATTAAAAAAAAATTACATTAATTTTCTTTTAAAATATAAAGTTAAAACCACATATAACAAAAAAAACCTAGAAGGAGACAATAAAAATGATATACATAACAAATGCATTTAGTCCAAAAATGCTAAATCCAAATGAAAAACAAATACTAAATATAAGAAAATCATCATACGATGAAATTCAAGAAGTAAAATATAATAATGAAACAATATCCACAATAGGACATCATAATATTGCAAAACATCTTGGCGTAAGATACAATACTATGCCAATTCAAGTTGAAAGAAATGATGTAATTTATGTTGTACAATGTGACCCAACAATAAATCAATATACTTATCGTAAAATAACAATAAACTAAAAAAAAAGTTAGAGGATAAAAAGATTTTCTATGTTAAAATGTAAACAAACCAGAAAAGTTCAAAATAATGGAAGTAAAAATAGTGGAGTAAGAATTAATGTTCCTGAACAAATTGCATCATTAATGGAGCTTAAACCAAAAGATCTGGTTGATCTTGAATTACAAGTTGAATCAGTTGATGATGTAAGATTAGTCATAACAAAACATGAAAAATAAGAGTTGTTCTAAAATGATATATATTACAACCAGCTTCCCGATAAGTATACTAACAAATACAACACATAAACTTGAAGCTCAAAAAGTTAAAAAAAGAGAAATTGAAGAATTACAAAAAAGAAGTTTATTTGGTGATAAACAGATAGTTTATGCTGTTAACTCACAAGAGTTAACAGAAGAACTACAATCAGAAGATAAAATTCTACTTAAAGATATAAAACTTCAAAGAGGTGATATATTATACACAATTACATCAGATCATGGAAGACATGAAACATCATATCATGAAAAAAACAGATATAGATATGAAAAATTTAAGGTAATATACTAAAAAAAATATAATATTATATAAGCTTAAAAAAATTAGAAAAAAATGGAAGTAAAATTCATGCCAACTCTAAAAAAGTTAGATCCAAAACTAAAAGAAGAACTAGAAGAAAAACTAAGAAAAACGACAGATTTCCTCCGATTAAATATGTCTGTCTATGAATATAAAAATTACATTCTAGGATTATTATTCTACAAGTACTTATCAGAAAAACAAGAAGATCTCTTAGATAATATGACTGTAGATGATGGAAGAACATTAAAAGAAGCATTTAGTACTTCACTAATAAATAAGGAATTAATTCATTTAATAAGAACTCAAATTGGATACTATATAGAACCACGTTTTCTTTTAAGTGAAATAGCTAAAAATACAGAAGTTGATTCTTATATCACTACACTTGATATTGCATTTAATAATGTGATAAATTCCAGTATTGATAGGGATGATTTTGAAAATATCTTTAATGATATAAAGTTAGATTCTACGAAACTTGGTAAAACAAGAAAATCTCAAAATAAAACAATTGAAATTTTAATTAAAGAAATTTCACAAGTAAATCTACCTCTAGATGCTTTTGGAGAAACTTTTGATTACTTACTTGACCAGTTTGCAAGAATCATAGGAAGAAGAGCAGGACATGTTACAACACCACCTGAATTATCTACATTAATGGCAAAACTTGTAACTGTAGATAAAAAAGAAGATGTATCTGCATATGATCCTGCATGTGGTGTAGGTTCATCACTAATAGATATTGCAAAAGAAACTACCGTTACAAGATTACAGGGAAATGATTTAAATCCATCTGCATATAATCATGCACGAATGAATATGATTGTAAATAATATTTCATTTGAAGTATTTGACATAAAACAAAAAGATTCATTAGAATTTATGGAAGAAATACCTAATATGCCAGATACACACTTTGTAACATATAAACGATTAAATGAAAATTATATAATTGAAAAATTTGACATAGCAGTATCACAACCACCATTTGGATTAAGATGGAATGGAGATGAAAGATACTTAGATGATGTAAGATTTAAAAAATATGGAGCTATTGCACCAAAAGGTAGAGCAGATTATGCATTTATCCAAGATATGTTATATCACATAAAAGATGATGGAGTAATGGCAGTTATACTACAAACTGGAGTATTATCACGAGGATTATCAGAAAAAACAATAAGAAAATATCTTCTTGAAAATAACTATATTGATGCAATAATAAGACTTCCAAAAAATATGTTCTATGCTACTGCAATTCCAACAATTATCATGATACTTAAGAAAAATAGAACAGATGATGATATACTCTTTATTGATGCATCAGATGAATATGCAAAAACCAGAAGACAAAATAAGCTACGAGATAAGGATATTGAAAAAATAGTAGAAACCTATAAAAATCGTGAAGAAATAGAAAGATATTCACATAAAGCAACAATAGATGAAATTAAAGAAAATCAGTACAATTTACATGTACCAAGATATGTGAATACATTTGAAAAGATAGAACCTGTAGATATGAATAAAGTATTCCAGGAAGATACTAAAATAACATTAGAACTTGAAGATATTAACCAGAAAATAGAAGATCAATGTAAGAAGATGAATATTGATTTTAAATAAAAGGGGAGGAGATGAACTTTGAATCAGAAAGTAAAATTGGCTGAAATTTTTGAAATAAAAAGTGGATATCACTTAGCACGAAGAATGGATGATCTTGAAAAGGGTGATAATGAACAAATAGTTAAAGTTTTATCAAATAAGGGCTTTCATATAGATGATGAACTTGAGATAAATGAAGAATCAATAAATGTAAAATCTATTAGTGAGGAAAACTTTACTCATGAAAATGATATTATATTAACTACTATAGTTCCTGTAAAATCAAGATTTATTACAAAAGAAGATGAAGGAATTCTTATACCTACAAGTTTTATGGTATTAAGAGTAAAAGATAAGACAAAATATGATCCTGAATTCATATCATACCTACTAAATTATAATGATATTCAACAACAACTACTATTATATTCAGGTGATTCTACAATTCCAAGATTAACAAAGAAAAATCTTCATGAAGTAAAATTCACACTTCCTGATATAGAAACTCAAAAAAAGTATGCTTCTTTAATTAGAATGATTAATAAGAGAATTCAGATAAAAGAAAAAAGTATTGAAAATGATAAACAATTAACTACAGGATTACTTGAAAAAGCATTAGGAATATAGGAAAAAGATGAGCTATCTTTCCCTCCCTTAAAAAAAAGGCTTCCATTTTTTTTATTTATATTTTTAACCACCAAAAATCTTATTTTTTATTTTTATATAAAATTTTTAACTAATTTTTTTTATACTATTCCAAACATTCTTAGTCCTATATATGCTACTAGTACTATTTGGAATGCTTTTAGTATTTTTGGATTTACATGTTTTGATAGATTTGCTGCATATTTTGCAACAATTACACTAGCAAATGCTATTATAACAAATTGTAGTATGTTTACATAACCTATTGAGTATGGAGGTAGGTTTGTAACTGTTTGTCCTAATATAATATATGAGATTATTCCTCCAATACTTGTTGCTATGATTGTTGCTGATGATGTTCCTATTGCTTTTCTGGTTGAATATTTTAGTAATATTGTAAGTGATGGTATCATAATAATTCCACCACCTACACCAAGTAATCCTGAAAGTATTCCTGCTATAAATCCTAAGATTGAATGTGCTAATTTACTCCTGTTTATATTATCATCATTTTCTGGATTTTTTATGACAATCATACTTACTACTGATCCCATACACATTATTCCAAATAGTATTTCTAGTATTTCTACATGTAAGTGAGTTGATAGAAATGCTCCTATGATTGATCCTATTACTCCAAAGATCATTAGTTGTTTTAGTCCTGTTTTTTCAACGTTTCCATTTTTATAGTGCTGATAGGTTCCACTTATCATTGTTATGAATATTACAGCTAGACTTGTTGCAAATGCCATTGGTAGAGCTAGTTGTGGATCTACGCCATTAAGTTTAAGGAGTTCAAATTGTATAGGAGAAAGTATTACACCTCCTCCTACACCAAGTAGTCCTGCTAGAAATCCTCCTATACATCCCCCACCTAGAAGTAATATTATGTATGTTATCATATCCATATTTTTTATACTCCTTTAATTTAATTATGATAATTATGTAAAAATAAGAAAAAAAAGTATTATATTTTCCCTATTAAAGATAAATTTTAATTATTTTCTATGTATATATTATATTATACTATTTTGTAAAAATAAAATTTTACATCCAAAAGGGAAAATTATTTTTAATTTATTTATAAATAAAAAAAAGAGCGATAAAAGGTAGGTGTTTTAAAATATTTGATATAGAAAATATAAAAGGTGTTGGACCTAAAATTGTTGATAAGATTATTACAACATATGGAAGTTATGATAAATTCCTAAATAAAATCCAGAATTATGAGATTGATGAACTTATGAATATAGCAGGTCTTAGTCAAAAGAAGGCTTTAGATATTATTCATTATATTCATGGAACATCAAATGACTATATTAAAACACCACAAGCTGAGGATATTTATCTAGATATTATAGATCGTATTAATGAATTTAGTACAACAGAGTATGCTAAAAATCGTATAAAACTCTTAAGACCAACAAATAACTATGATGAAATACAACAGATGAACAATCTAATTGAAGATACATTAGATGAAATTAAAGACTTAGACCTTGATTATATTCATGATTTATATAAGATGATAAAACCTCTTAGTGATGAGATTACACCAAGATTTGATGATAGTTTTGCTATTGTATGTGAAGAATATGATGATTATCTTAATATGCTTCATAAAAACTATAACAAGTATACAAATATTTTTCCAATAGAAGATCAGCCAAATCTTGATGGATATGATTATATTTTATATGTTTATAACGAATATAACATAGAACCACCAGAATCACCAAACATTATAAGTATAAAAAATACAGCAGATGAATATGAAATACTACCTGATATAATACTTCAATATTACACTAAAAATCGTAAAACTCTTGAAAATGTATATAAACTAAGAACATATCTAAATAAGAAATCAAATATAAAAGATGTTCTTGAAGTACTTGATATTATAGATTCATTTACACAAAAAGATGTACCAATAGAACAAATTGTAGATGAAGTAAAACAACGTGCAGATGATAAGATAAATGAACAAATACAACAAATAGCACTAAAAGGTGATGAAATACTACAACTACTCGGATCATCTGATGAACTACCACCAAAGATTGTAGAAATATATAACACAATACTAAATGATGCACAAGTTGAATTATCAGAAAAAACAGGAATACTATTTGATCCATTCATAATACAATATCCAATAAAAATAGATGAAGAAGAAATAGAAAGAGTAAAACAAAACACAATAGCAAACAAACAAATCAGACAATATGAAGAAAAAATACGAGCATGCCAACAACTACAACAATATAAACAAGTAATACAACAAGAAACACAAGAGATAATACATTATAACTTTAACTTTGCACTTGCATGTTTCTTTTTATATTATAATCTAACAATACCAACAATAGCAGATGAATACATACTTGATGATGCACTACATATTAGATTACAACAAGAACTAAATGATGGAAGTATAATGCAAAAAGTAACATACAACCTATCAAATGATGAAAATATCATACTTCTAACTGGTGCTAATAGTGGAGGAAAAACAACACTACTTGAAATGATAGCACAAATAAATATTATGACACACATGGGAATTGGAGTATGTGCTAAAAATGCAGTAATACCAAAAACAGATGAAATATACTACTTCACAAAACAACAATCACTTAATGCTGGAGCTTTTGAAACATTTCTAAGATCATTCATACCAGCAGCAGTAGGAGATAAAAAGAAACTAGTACTAATAGATGAACTTGAATCAATAACAGAACTTGAAGCTGCAATAAAAATAATCATAGGATTCATCGAACTAATACAAAATAAAAATAACTATGCAATAATTGTAACACACATGGCACCAGAAATACTAAAACAAACACAAAACATAAACATAAGAGTCGATGGAATAGAAGCACAAGGACTAGATGAAAACTACAACCTAATAGTAGATCGAAATCCAAAAATAAATTACCTAGCAAAAAGTACACCAGAATTAATACTTAAACGAATATATCAAAAATCTGATGAACCTGAAAAAAGTATATATAAAGAAATACTAGATAAATTCTAAGAAAAAAAAGATAAGTATTTAATAATAATTTTTCTTCTCCCCACTTTTTTTTAATAAAAACAATTTTTTTTTTAATCACTAATTTATTTTGAAAGAAGATTATTTTTTTGATTATAATTATAAAAAAAATATTGCCTGTTTACTAACTCTCCAGATCACAGGTAGATTACCAACATTCCTCCCCGAGCAACCCTCGTACCAGGCAATCATAAATTAATACTACAAGGTTCATTACAAACTAAGACATAATAGATCTATGTCAAAAAGTATTAACACCACAAAATAGATTGTGGATATGATAATATATAGCTATACTACAATCTTATTATTATACTTTTACATAAATAAACAAAAAAACAACAAAAAACCATAAAAATGATAAAAAATACAAAAATAACAGACATAAAAACATGAAAAATAAATGAACAAAAACACAATAAAAAACAAAAAATACTAAACAAACTACTAATCACAACAACCCGAATGAATATCTAAACAATAAAAATACTAAAAACAAATACTACATATATATCAAACTATAATAAAAATAAAAAAATAAGATACATACATATTAAAATAACAAAAATAACTAAAATAAAACAATAAAAAACTAAAAACCATTAAAATAATAAAACATAAAAACAAGAATAAAATACAAACTACCGCAAAAAAACTAGCAGATACAAAAAAAAGTAAATCACATCACATAAAAAAAAACCTGAAGAATATCATCATATCAAAAAAATAAAATTAAAACAATAAAATACAAACTACTCCAAAAAAAAAACCTAATATCCATCATACAAAAAATAAGTAACATCAAAAAAAAAATACTAAAGTATGTTAAAAATAAAACAAACCAAAAAAAGATTAATAAAAAATACTACAAAAAAAAGTAAAATCATAAAATAAAAAATTAATTAAAAAAAAATAGTAAAAAAAAAAGAAATATATTATTGATAAATGCCGTGGGCCGGACTTGAACCAGCGACATCCAGATCTTCAGTCTGGCGTTCTCCCAACTGAACTACCACGGCTACATAAAAATTTTTAAATCATAAAAAAATAATTTCTGATAAAAAAGTTTTTAAAAATAAATTATTAAGAGGCTGGCAACTTTCTAACCTTCCCATAAGCTTACCACTTATAGTACCAATTAAAACGTAGGTAGACTTTATTACTGAGATCGAGACGAGATCAGATGTGACCCTACCGCTATGGTCGCCATACCAGTACTTAATATTATATATATTAATAGCTATATATAAAGCTTTCGATCATGTATATCCAGATTATAAAACTAGCATAATCCAAATTACTGAATACACCTAACTAGAATAAAAGAAAACTAGCCTTATAAATCCATATTATATTTCCTATAAATAAATATGTAAGTAAGAATTTCATATAATTAAAAGGTACAAACTCAAGTTCTAAAAACATAATTTGAACTCTTAAATAGTATAAAACTATAAGTTAAATTCTCTTAATCTCTGAAATTGTGAGTAAATTTCGGGTGTTGGAAACCGCAGACTTAACAACTCGAATACGAAGAATCTCGAAGCTTACATCCCAGTCCCATCAAACGGATCTTCTATCCATACCCTAAAAAAGCTGCTTATTTTTACGGAATA
>NZ_LWMS01000019.1 GCF_003149675.1 Methanosphaera cuniculi
ATACATATATGTTTTATTTTTATTGTATATATATGTAATTTATTTATTAAGATTTAGTTTAATTGATTAAAGTTAATTTAATTTTATTAAATATTTTACTGTATTTTTATTGGTATTTTATTGTTTTGTTTAGTTTTTCTTTTCATGTTTTGTATATTTTTTATACTTTTATAATCATACCACTATTTAACTATACATTGTATATGTAAAACACGTTTAAAACTATAAATAAAACTACTAACATACTATAAAATATGAAAAGTACAACAATAAAAGTACTTAATTTATAAAAAGTGTGTGATTTAAAATGAAAACAAAAACAATATTTATACGAAAAATGATGATGAAATACATATACTAAAAATAGAAAAATTAAAAAAAAGGAAGGGGATGCTAGCTGATGATGAAAATTAAACCTGTATTTATTAAAAAAATGATGATAAAATACATATACTAAATTAATATTTTTTTTTATTTATACATGACCACCCAAAACTTTAACTAAAAAAAAGAAACTATTTTTTTTTAAACAATTTATAATTTTTAATATAAAATTCTAAACACAAAATCCAGATTTACCGCATTTTTAATCTTACAAACTAAACAATTTATAACATTCACACGAAAATTCTATAAAAAAAAGTAAAAAAAAGGAGGGGGGGGGGGAATCTAGAAAAATTCTCTTTTTATTATTGTTAGATAAAACTCCCCAATTTTATTTGAGTTTAGCATATTCTTCAGGATCTACAGCTTCACACCATTCATTTGATACATCAACTCCTGGAACTGCTATTGCAATATGTGAAAACCATGAATCTTTTTTTGCTCCATGCCAATGTTTTACATTTGGTGGAATACTTACACAATCTCCAGGTTTAAGACTTAAAGCAGGTTTTCCTTCTTCTTGATACCATCCTTCACCATCAACACATAATAAAACTTGACCTCCACCACTTTTAGCATGATGAATATGCCAATTATTTATACATCCTGGTTCAAATGTTACATTTGATACAGCTAAATCTACCTTATCCATATCTGTTAATTGTTTTAAATATGATTTTCCTGTAAAATATTGTGCGTAATCTACGTTATCTTCTCCTAAGCCAAAGTCTCCGCCATGTTTATCTGTCATTTATATCACCTTTTAGATTTCTTTATTTATTATATAATTTAATTATCTTATTATATAAACTAGATATAATTTTAGTTATTATTTAATATATAATGAAAAAAAAAGATTTAAAAATTAAAAAAAAGAAGATGGAGGTTAAAACAAATAAATGGAGGTTAAATTTAAAAACATTTTTTTTAGTATTATCATCATTATTTTTTAGAAATTTTCATTTAGGGTGTTTATATAAAAAATTTTTTTTTAATTAAAGAGTTCATATCATTTCATTCTACATGAGGAGTGATTAAATTTGTATTTGCTTTTATGTTAAGTTCTGCTAAGTAATCTTTAATGAGTTTTATTTCAGGTTCTTGTAATTCATATAATTCATATACTAATTCATTAAGAATATTTTCATCTTTTTGAATCTGCCGAATTACATCCATATCAAGGTTTTCATCAAGCTTTTCATATCCTTTAATAATCTTCTGTTTCTGGTTAACTAATTTTTCTGCTATTTTTTTATTCGGATTCCTTATTGGTATATGTTCTATATATTTTTTATTAAATCTAAGACCACGATTATTAATATGTTCTATAGAATTTTGTAATATATAATTAATTAACTCAGATGAAAGTATAGCATCAATAACTTTAAGCATTTTATCATCATCACATGTGATCATAAAACATGAATCAAGTAAGTAATACTGATTTGTATCAAATACACTCATTAAATGATGTGCAATTGTAGGATAAACAATTTTAGACTTTTCAAAATCCTTATAAAAAAGACCAGTAGATTGAATTTCATACCAATTATATTTTCTATGAGAACGTCCCTTTTGTCTTTTATTACGTGTGTTTTTAGATTTAGGCTGTAAATTCTTCTTATATTTAGATAGATATTTCTCAATCACAGGATATTCACTAATATTAATACCATGTCTTGTAAAGATAAGATAATTATTACTGAAATTAATTCTATGATCTTTAATATCAGATCCATGAAGAACTGGCTTAATAATCTCAGCATTCTTTGGATCATCATGAATTAACTGATTTTTAGTATCCTCATCAATAACAAATGCCTTATTATATCCTGTTACAATTCCCCGATTTATATGAATAATATCCATATTTTTAAGAAGTTGAGATTGAGTTTTTATTTTCATAATAAGATTTTTATGATTAAAATTTTCCCAATTTTCAGAAGTTAACAGTTTTTCTTGGTGTTTTATATCACTACGTAGTGAATGAAGCATTACATTTCTAAATACTTTTTGTGAAGTATTATCTACTGTTGGTTGTTCTTGCACATCCATGGTGGTGGGTCATGAATTATATCTAAAGATAATGGTTCAAGTACTACACCAAACCTATGAGCTTTTAAAATACGTTTTTTCTCATCTAATGTAAGTTTATACTCACCATCAACTAAATACATAATATCTTCAGATGTATTTTTAGTATTTCTATACATCCTTAGATAATAATTAAACAAAAACTGGCAAGTATTAATAAGAAAAACCTTATTTTTAAACTCAGGAGTACTAATAATTCTCATTACCCTAGATTTTTGATCTTTATCTAACATAATCAAAAATTGCCTCTCTATTAAAATTTTTTTTAAATATTATAAAATAAACTTTTATACCACTACTAAATATTCCTATTAAATGGATCTTTTTTAAAATTTATTTTAATAACTAATTTAATATATATAAAAACTAATATATAATACTTAAAAAAAACAAAAAACCACAAAAAATAACTACAAATACAAAAAAAACCATCCCCCTCATAAAAAATACACCAAAAAAAAGTTATACAATAAAATAAAACAAAAAAAATCTTAAAAATACAAAAATTTAACTAAAAAATCCCCATATTAATACATACAAGCAATATAAAAGAAAAAAAATATAACTCAACAAAAAAATAAAGTAAATATAAATAAAAAAAAAACATTACAGGAGAAAAATAAGTAAAATGAAAAATAAAATACTTATAACAACACTAATCATAACACTCCTACTAACCACAATAAGTGCAGCATCAGACAACGAAGAACACCAAGTAGAACCCATAAACTTCACATTCGAATACCAAGATCAAAACACAAGCACATACCTTGGAGATGAAGGACTAAGCATGATATACTTCCAAGATAAAAACACAAAACAAAAATACTCTTTTTAATCACATTAATAACACTACTACTAACACTCACAAGCATAAATGCAACAGACAACACAACAGTAGAAAATACACAAAATCATGTAAATAGAAAATCACAATGAAATAACAAAAAATACAACCACACCACAACTAAGTGATAAAAAAGATGAAATAAAACAAAAAAGTAATAAAAAAGAAATAAAACAAACACATGAAAAAATACAACAAAACACCACAACAACACCTAATTCAACAAAAACACTACAAACAAACAGAGATAATAAAACAGTAAAACAAGATTCAATTGAAAGAAGTGTAAGAAGTTACTATCAATTATATAATACAATATCAGATATAAAAAATTCAAATTACCCATATTATTATGATACACTAACAATTAATCTGTATAAAGGAGACTATAATGTTACAAATACATTATATTGGGGTAATTCAAGAAATAATGTTAAAACATTAATAATTAATGGAAATGATAATATTCTAGATGCACGTTATCATAATTTTATTACTGTAGAAAGTGGATATAAACTTGAATTACATAATTTTAAAATTCAAAGAGCATATGCTGATAAAGGTTCTGTAATATATAATAAAGGAACAGTTAACATATACACTTCCAGATTTCAAAATAATCGTGTTGAAACTAGTGGATCTGCAATTTATTAAGGGAACTGTAAATATATATGATTCTATTTTTATAAACAGCTCTGCATATGGAAATGGTGGAGTAATATATAATGATAATGGAAATCTTAAAATAAAAAATGGTTCTTTTACAAATAACCATGCATATGATAATGGTGGAGTAATCTACAATAATAATGGAAAATTAAATATAACAAATTCCTACTTCTCATTTAATACAGCAACACGTGGAGGAGCAATTTACACAACAGGTTTAACTAATATTACAAGTACCACCATGAAAAATAATCAAGCAAATAATAGTAATGGTGGAGCAATATACAATGATAAAAAAACAACCACCATAACAAACTCTAAACTACTTTCTAATAAAGCAAACAATGGAGGAGCAATATACAACAATAAACCTGCAACATTAAATATTTACACATCACAATTTAATCAAAATACAGCAGATAATAATGGTGGAGTAACTACAAATTATGGAACATTATACATTAAATCCTCAAATTTCAATAACAACACAGCAACCAGAGGAGGAGTAAACTACAATTACAACAAAACCACAATCATCAAATCAACACTACAAACAAACAAAGCAACATTAAATGGTGGAGTAATATATAATGATAAAGGAACAATTCAAATAACAGACTCCACACTACAACAAAACCAGGCAAAAAGAGCAGCAAGCCTATATAACAACCAAGGAACATTCACAATTAATAGTGCAAAATTCACAGACAACAAAGCAAATAATAATGCAGATGACATAATCAACTATAAAGACAACTGTTATCTAATTAACAACCAATTCAAACAAGAAAAATACAATAACACAAACATCATCCTCACAACCAAACAAATAAAAGGACAAAACAACACCATCCAACTAACAAAAACAAACAAAATAGAAACATGTAAAATAACAACAATAAAATCACCAATAAAAGACCAATCACAAAAAAACACTAAAATATCATTCTATGACGGATCATACTTCATAAACTCAACACCAATAGATAATAATGGAATAGTACAAACAAAATATCAATTCACAACAACAGGAACAAAAATACTAAACATAAAATATAATCAATACAATGTTACAATAAAACAAGAAGTTATACTTCCACCAATACTAGAATATAATATATATAATAATACACAACTTATCAATGCTATAAACCAAATTAAAAAACAACCAATAAATAAACATGCAATTATCAACATAAAAAGTCCTTTTAAAATAAACCAAACCCTAACATGGGGAAATTCAAAAATAAAAACATTAAAAATATATGGAAATGACAAACTACTAGATGGATCAAACAAAACACAATTCATCAAAGTAGAAAAAGGACATACTCTTGATTTATATAACTTTAAAATACGATATGCAAATAGTCAACGAGGAGCAGTAATATACAACAAAGGAACAACAAACATATATGACTCCATATTCCTAAATAACACGGCAACAATAAATGGAGGAGTAATATATAATGATCAAGCAAACCTCAAAGTACTAAATTGTTCACTTTCAAATAACAATGCACAAAATGGTGGAATAATCTACAACAACAAAGGAACAGTAAACATAACAAAATCATACATATCATATAACAAAGCAACACAAGCAGCAGTAAACTATAATACAGGAGAACTTAACATAACAAGCACAACAATAAAAAACAACCAAGCAAACAGTAATGGAGGAGTAAATTACAACAATGGAAATATTATAATAAAATCATCAGACATCTACAATAACAAAGCAACCAATGGAGCTATAAACTACAATAATAAAAAAATAAACATAATAAAATCCACACTAAAAAACAACCAAGTAACCAGAAATGGAGCTGTAAACTATAACAATAAAGGAACATTAACTATTGATGATTCTACACTCACAAAAAACATGGCAAAAAATAATGGTGGAATAAACTACAATGACAAAGGAACAATAACAATATACAACTCCAATCTAGAATCAAGTGAAGCAATTAATGGAGGAGCAAACTATAATAACAATGGAACACTTACAATTGAAAATTCAAAAATAAATAGAAATAAAGCAACACGTGGAGGAGCAAACTATAATACTGGAAAACTCTACATTGAAACTTCAAATATGAATTATAATAATGCTACAATAAATGGTGGATCAAACTACAATAATATAAAATCAATAATTGAAATTACAAATTCAAATATTGAATCTAATTATGCAAGTAATGGTGGAGTAAATTATAATAGTAAAGATGCAACAATTAAAATATCTGACTCATCATTATACTATAACAGAGCAAAAAATGGTGGAGTAAATGTAAATTATGGTGATATTTTAATAGAATATTCTTATTTATATGATAATAATGCACAACAAAAAGGTGGAGTAAATTATAACTTTAAAACAATTAATATAACAAAATCCACAGCATATTATAGTAATGCTGGTGATAATGGTGGAGTAAATTATAATGATAAAGGAAAAATTATAATTTATAACTCAACACTAAGTTCAAATGAAGCAAAAAATAATGGTGGAGTAAACTATAATAATAAAGGAAATATTATAATTAACAATTCAACACTAAATTCAAATGAAGCAATACGTGGAGGATGTAATTATAATACAGGAGATATGAAAATTACATATACTCTTTTCCAATATAATAATGCAACTAATGGTGGAGTAAACTATAATGATAAAGGAAATATTAATTGCTATGATATAAATTCATTTAAAAATACCGCAATAAGAGCAGCTGATACATATAATAACAAAGGAAGTTTGGTTGTAAAATATTCATTATATGAATACAACACTGCTAAAAATGATGGAATTATCCTTATAAATTATGGTGGTAATGTCAGATTAGACTTTAATGAATTCTATCAAGATTATAATAATGAAGTTTTAGTACTTACAGATAAAGCAATAGATGGATCTGATAATGAATTCCAACTTGATGCTAAAAATAGTGTAGAAGAACTTAAAACTGTAAACTACAAATCACCTGTCAAAGATTTACACATATCAACACGTAATGGATTCTACTTCCATGTTGATGGAGTAGTATATAATAATGAAATTAAACTAGTAAATCATAGAATTGAAGCAAATCACCAGTACACAGAACCTGGTGAAAGAATCAGAGCAATATTCTATACTGAATATTCCTTCTATACTGCTAAAATATACCAAAAAGTAACACCACGCCCTATTCAAACAACATATGATGTATATAGTTTTAATGACTTTACCAATGCATTATCTAAAATAAAAAAGATAAATGAAAATAAAGAATGTACTATTAACATTTATAGTAATTTTAAAATTACTAAACTTTCACTATGGGCTGATGCTAACAAAGTACGAAACTTAACTATTAATGGAAATAACCATATTATTGATGGTCAAAACAAGTATAAATTTATGAGCATAAAACCAGGGTATCGTTTAGATGTAAATGATATTATAATACAAAATTGTAACTCAGCTTCATATGATTATACTGAAAATAATGGTGGAGTATTTTCAAATAAAGGTAAATTAAACCTTGAAAATACTGAATTAAAAAATAGTAAAGCAAATGTTGGTGGAGCAGTTTATAATAGTGGAACTATGGTTATTGAAAAATCAAAATTCACTAATAATAATGCACTTATTGGTGGAGCTATTGATAATGAAAATAGTATATATGTATATAATACAGTATTTTCTAAAAATGTCGGAGAAAACAGTGGAGGAGCTATAATTACTGAGACAAGTAATGGTTATTCATGTTTAGAGCATTGTACATTTAAAGAAAACTGAGCATCAAATGGTGCTGCAACAGCCATATTTGATGGTGGACTTCAAACTTCAAAATATTCCACATATTTAAATAATAAAGGTGAATATCGAGGAGGAGCTATGTATGTTCTTAGATCTTCATTATATGTTCAAGATTCAACCTTTACAAATAACAAACTTGATCTACTTAAAGGAGCAGAATCAATTGGAGGAGCAATATGTGTTGAAAATGAGAATTCAGATGATAATTATGTGAATATCATATCTTCTAAATTTACAAATAATTATGCAGAATTTGGAGGAGCAGTATATATTGCAAATTGTTCAGAAGGAGAAATTAACAACTCCATATTTAATTCAAATAAAGCAGATGATGGATCTGCAATATATAGTGGAGATTCTGTATTAAATATGAGTAAATGTAACTTTACTAAAAATAATGCAACACAACATACAACAGTATGTAATATGGAGAGTAATACACATATAACATCATGTAACTTCAATCAAAACCATGGAGTACTTTCATCAGGAGTATTTAATAGTGAAGATGGAAGAGCATATATTTACTATTCCAATTTTACATATAATACGAATGATTTATATGGTACAATTTATAATTATGGACATATAGATGTAGATAGTTGTAACTTTACTGATAATACACAACAAGGTGATTCAACAATCTGTAATATGGATGATGGAGATGGATATGTATGGTATTGTAACTTCAGAGGTCCTTATGAATCAATTGGAAATTATGGTTATTATACTCTTAACAGAAAAGGAAATGAATTTTATTAGATAAAAATTTTATATAACTTCCTTTATTTATTTTAATCTCCCTTTTTTCTATTTTTTTTAATTTCTTGTTTTTTTTTTAGTTTTATTGTTTGCTAATTATGGCTATGTTTATATATTTTTATTTTTAGATTGTTGTTTATATAAAAAATATAGGAGGGAGATTGTAGCATGGAAATTTCTGATTATAGACGTAAAAAAATTAGTAGTATTTTGATGATTGTAGTGGGTATTATTTTACTGCTTTGTCCTGGCTTTTTTTTAGCTGTTGGATTTGTTCTTGGTGCTATTGTTTTAATTCTGGCTGCTATTTTATTAATTTTTGGAATCAGTCAGTGTCTTGTTTCACCTATAACGGGTGTTATTAGTATTATTGTAGCAATTCTTGGATTTATCTTTGGTTGGGCATTGTTCTTTAGTCCAGTATTAGTTGTTACTATCTTTAGTATTTTGGTTTATCTTATTGGTATTATCTTTATACTTGTTGGTATTGCTAATATGTTTACTTCTGCTTTCTTTGCACCATTTAGTTTACTTGGTATTGTAGGTATTTTATTTGGTATTGCATTTATTATTGCAGGTATATTTATTGGTAATCCTTATGTGATTGCTGCTATTATTGGTATTTGGCTGATTATTTCAGGTGTTCTTTCACTTCAGTCTGATAGGAATGAAACTTATATTGATGTAAATGCTTATGGTCAAAAATAGATACTAGAGGAAAAAATTATAAAAAAAATTATTTTTATTTTTTTTTTGGAGAAGAGGAGTTAGGAAAGTTAAAATTTTTTTTTTAATTTCTTTTTTCTTTTTTTTACTATTTTTTTATATTCTTTTTGGAGTATTAAATATATTATAAATATTGTATTAGAATAATACTGTTAATTTAAAATTAAAGTTCTTAAATTAAACATTAAGATATGCTCTAAATATCTAATTTAATAAAAGAGATCTTTTAAATAATCCTTATTTTTTTCAAGTAAATTTATATTTAGAGAATTTAATATTAAAAAAAAGAAAATAAGGTAGATTAAAATTATTTAACTAATTACAGTTTTTTTATCTACATTATTTTTTACCCTTTAACTAAAGAATAAAATTTTTTTTTATTCTATTTCCCTTAAAATTTTAGCATTTGGGGAAATTATTTTAAGTGTTGTTGTGTATTGTTTTTGGTTGTAGTTTGCTGTTTGTCCAATTATTATTAGTAATTGGTATTCTGGATTTTTAAATGTATCTATTGGTAGTGTTAAGTTGATTTTTCCATTTGTTATGTTTGTTTTTATGAAGGTTTTTCCATTAATTTTTATGCATATTGGTGTTTTTCCTTCTATTGGATTTGCGTTTGTATCATTTACTTGGATATTTAGTGTTGTATTTTCTCCTTGTTTAGTTGTTATTTCTGGTATTGTTGTGTTTTGTATGTCTATTTTCTGGATTGTGAAGTTTTTTGTTGTTTGTTGTCTATTATAAAATGGACTATTATATACACATGTTATATTATATTTTCCTCCACCTATTGTGTTTGGTAGTGTGTAGTTTAGTGTTGCTATTCCATTTACTACATTTACTTTTATTTCTTGTCCTTGTGTATCTTTTAGTGTTTTTCCATTTATTTTAAAGATTACAAATCCACCATTTACTAATTTTTTATCTTCTTTTACTGTTACATCTACATATAGTTGTTCTTTTACTGTTGGTGTATTTGTGTTTATTGTAATGTTAGAGTTTCTATTTTCAATTATTAAATTTTGTGTTATTATTCCCTGGTTGTAGTAGTTATTTTCTCCTATTTTTATTAATATTGGATATTTTTTTGCCCTGAAATCATCTGTTTTAAGTGTTATGTTTAGTATTTCATTTTCTACTTTTGTATGAAATTGTGTTGCATTATTAATTTTTACTACTGATAATATACTTCCTTGAAGTTTATTTCCTATTGTATCATTTAAAGTTAGAATGATATGGTGGTTTGTTTGAGTTTTTATTGTTTTGTTTGTTAGTGTTATGTTTTGTATGTCTCTTTTGTTTATTGTTAGTTGTTGGATTATTTCACCTGGTGTGTAAATCTCACTTTCTGGTATTTCTATTGCTATTTTGTATTTTCCTGATTTTAGTGTATCTGTTGGTATTGTTACATTTAATAATCCTTCATTTATTTTTGTTGTTATTATTTTTATGTTATCTATTTTGATTTTAGCTGTTATTTCTCCTTTTAGTGGATTATTTTGTGTATCATTTATGTTTATTGTTAGTGTTTTGTTTGTTAGTGTTTTTATTGTTTCAGATGGTAGTGTTGTATTTTGTATATTTCCTTGTATAGTGTATTTTAAATTTATTTGGTTTGTTTGCATGTTAGGATATTTTACTAATACTATTTGATTTCCTGGATTGTTAAATTGTTTTTCTATTTGAATTATATTTTCATTATTTTTATTAGTATTATATGTTTGATTTTCAATGATAAATTGAACTGTACTTGTAGTATTTAGTTGAGTATCTGAAATTGGGGATGTAATAGTTATATTAGAAGTAACATTATAAGTTCCATAGTAGTTACTAATTGAAGAATCTATCATGGTAAAATTATCTAAGTTTATAATGGTTATGTTATTATTATCAAAGTTATTTGTAAAGATTGACTTATTTATATTTATACTACCATACTCATTATAGATTGCTGCACCTCCAGATTCTGCCATGTTTTCATTGAAGGTTGAATTTGTTATATTTATAGATTCACCATAGTTATAAATTGCTCCTCCAAAACTTAGCACAGAGTTTTTAGTAAAGTTTGAATTAATTATAGTCATTTGATAAACATTATAATTTACTCCTCCTCTTTCTGCATGATTAGTGTTGAATGTTGAGTTAATTATTTCCATTTTATTATAGTTATTGTAGTTTACTGCTCCCCATTCTGCTGTGTTATTTTTGAAGGTTGAATTGGTTATAGATATGTTTCCTTCATTAAAATTACATCCTCCCATATATTGTGCTTTGTTTTTTATGAAAGTAGAATTTCTTATATTTAGAATTGCATCTTCATGGTTTATGTTTGCTCCTCCATTATAACCTGCAGAATTATTTGTGAAGTTTGATTCTATTACATTCATAAATCCTTTGTTATTTTCATTTACTCCACTATAATTTCCATAGTTATTATTGAAAGTTGAATTTATAATTGATATTGTTCCATTATTATAATTTACTCCTCCTTCATATGCTGTGTTGTTGTTGAAAATTGAGTTAAATATATTCATAGAACCAACGTTTGTATTTACTCCTCCAAATTCTGCATTATTTCTGTTAAATGTTGAGTTAGCTATGTTCATAATTCCATGGTTATAATTTACTCCTCCACATTCTGCATTGTTGTTTTTGAATGTTGAGTTTGTTATTATTGTTCTTCCTTCATTGAAGATTACAGATCCATTTGTTGAGTTACAGTTTTGTATTATCATATTTTCCAGAATTAAGGTATATCCATTTGTTATTGTTATGAATTGTTTCTGGTTTTGTCCATCTATTGTTATATTGTTTGCTTTTATTGTTAGTGTTTTTGTTGTGTGTGTTGTGTTTCCCCAGTTTATTGTTTCTGTTATATTGTAGTTTCCAGGATTTAGTGTTATTATTTCTTCATGGTTTGTTGATGTTGTTTTGATTTCTTCAATTTTGTTATATAGTTGTGTGTAATTGTTTACTGTTGAGTCTTTTTTAGTTATTTTTTTATCTTCATATTTTGTATTAATTTTTTTTTGTATTGTTATTTTTAATTGGATTATTTTGTATAATATCATTAATGTTGTGTATATTTTCTTGTTGGATAGTTGATGTTTCATTTATGTCTGTTGCATTTATTGAAGTTATTGTTATAAGAACTGATATTATTATTAATCCAATTAATAAAAATTTTGAATTTCTTGATTTTATCATTTGATCAAATCCATTAGAAAAAAATAAAATATTTTTTTTCTAAGTTTTATTTCTTATATTAATTTTTTATAGCTATTTTAATTAATAAAAATTATTCTTAGATCTTAGATCTTTTATAAAAAATTAATTTTATCTTCTCTTTTTTTTTCAAATAATGGTTTTTATTATTTATTAATTATAATCATGTTTATATAGTGGTGCTTTTATAATATTGAAATATAAAATAAAAAGTATTAGGAGGGATGTGGCTATGGAGATTTCAGATTATAGACGTAAAGAAATTAGTAGTATTCTAATGATTGTAGTGGGTATTGTTTTACTACTTTGTCCTAGCTTTATTTTAGCTGTTGGATATGTTCTTGGTGCTATTGTTTTAATTCTGGCTGCTATTCTTTTCATTTATGGTATTAGTCAGATTGGATCTTCTCCAGTTACTGGTATTGTTTCGATTCTAGTTTCCATTCTTGGTTTTATCTTTGGATGGGCTTTATTATTTAGTCCAGTTCTGGTAATTACCATATTTAGTGCTATAGTTTATCTTATTGGTATTATCTTTATCATTTTGGGTATTGCTAATATTATTACTTCTGCTTTCTTTGCACCATTTAGTTTACTTGGTTTAGTAGGTATTTTATTTGGTATTGCATTTATTGTTGTAGGTATATTTATTGGTAATGTTTATATTCTTGCAGCTATTTTAGGTATTTGGCTTATTATTGCTGGTGTATTATCTCTTATATCAGATAAAAATGAGACTTATGTTGAAGTTAATGCATATAGACTTGGCAGATAAAAAAAAATTATTTTAGATAAACTTGAAAATTAGAAAAAGAGATTTTTTATTAAATAAAGAATGGAGGGGATTAATTAAAAAAAGGAGTTATTCCTCTCTTTTTTTATTTTTTACTTTTTTTTAGAATACATATTCTATACTATGACTTACACATTCAACTTTATTTCCATGTTCATCTGTTTTTGTTTCACCTTGAAGCATGTTAAAATATTCTTGTTGAAGTGGAGTTAATTCTTTAGTTTCTTCATAACTTATGATATGAGTATGTTTTCGATCTTGCATTACTATATCATATATTTTTTCAAATGCTACGTAGCATATTGAGTATTCTATATCATCTATTATTAGTACTGTGTTTTCAAATAGTATTGCATCAAATAGGTATAATTCTTCTATTGTATTTAGATTTTCTTCATCTTTTTCTATTACACTCATTTTAATTTCTACTCTCCCTTTTTTTATTAAGAATTTTTTTTGTGGATATATTTTTATATATTGTTTTTGATAATTAGATATATTTATAAAAAAAATAAAAAATATGATAGGATTGAATTTAAGATGACATATGGTGATAAAAGTATTGTTGAAATTATAGGTGATGATGAATATCCTTTATGTGAAATGTTTAATAAACTTATTAGTCGGATTGATTCTAAAACATCAAATGTAGTAAAACAAATTAATGATGATGAGATAATATATTCTAATCGTAATATGGAGTTTGCTAAGATAATACCAGAAGAGGATCATGTAAAGGTTATTGTTGAAGTTCCATATGATCGTATTATTGATTTATCAGGTAGATGTAGTGTTGAAAAGTTTGCTGGATATAATGAGACAGATCTTGTATCTTTTAATATTACAAATCAGATGGATATGCAGTATGCTGTAAGTATGTATGATCAGGCATATACTTATGTTAAAAGATTAAAACTTTAGAAAAATTATTTTTTATATTTTGGGAGGGATTATTTTTTTTATGAATGAAGTAAATAAATTAATTAACAAAATAAAAGATAAAGAACTTAAAAAAGAAGAAGATGAACGTAAGAAAAAACAAGAAGAAAACTCTGATGATTAAATAAAAAAAAGAGAGGGAATACTTCTTTCCTCCCCATATTATTATTTAGAAAAAGATTATTTTTTTATATAAAAAAAAAGTTTATTATACCTAGAGTAGGTTGTTATATTTATTAGTAATTATTTAAAAAAAAAGTTAAAAAAAAGAGTTTTAAATAGTTAGCGCCGTCGACAGGACTTGAACCTGTGACCAATCGGTTAACAGCCGAACGCTCTACCTACTGAGCCACGACGGCATCACACTCTATATTATAATATTATTATCATCATATATATACTTTTCGGTTTAAAACAATGAAAATTAACTTTCATTAAAAAAAGGTAGAATTTACAAACATCCATAAAGAAAAAAAAATATCATTAATATATAAACATAAAATAATTAAAATTATTAGAAAAAATTTGTTATTAAAAATAAATATATAGAAATAGGGGTTTAAGTATCCAGTTTATGATCTTACAATCCTTATAAATTGTATTTTAAGATCATTTTTCTTAGAAAGTCTTTTCTTAATATCATAGTTTATTACATCCATTGTAAAAATTATTTTATTCTTATTTTAAAGGTAATATAATTTTACCTGTTCACTAATAATAATATATACTCTATTTTATTTATAGTTTTAAAAGCAAGTATGCTAAACAATGTACAAAAAAAACAAGAAATTATAGAATATAGTCTAAAAATATTAAAAAAAATACAGCTAAATTAATAAAATTACTAATTGATGAAAAATTTATAAAAAAATACATAATATAAAAATTAAAAAATAAAAAAATAAGTAAAAATTAAACAATATCTAATGTAAAAATATTATATCCAAGATTCCATAATAAACTTATAATCAGAATCATTATGAGATATTTTTATTCTATCATTTTCAACATCAACAAGATCACCATTAGGTGTTTTTATAATATATGCTGGTGTTAATCTTGGATCAATATTAAATATCGTATAATCTTTATATCCTTCACGACTTAAAAGATTTATAAATGATTTAAGACGATCTTTATATTTAAAATCTTTTTGAAGTTTACATCCATCCTCATTAACATATTCAACAATTACTTTTTTTCCAATTTCATCTGAAAACTTATTAAACATGCGTTCTTTTTTATATTTATTTGTTTTTGATTTCTGTTTTTTAAGTACCTGTTTTGTGTTTCTAAGTTTATCTGCTATTATATTATACGTATTTTTTAATTTTGTTATGAAATTATGTGTATAATAGGATGTTTTATAAATAATATTTTGTAAATTGATATGATCAAGAATTTTCCATATTACAGATAGAACAAATGATGGTGCTTTAATTGTCTTGTTTTTTCGTATTAACATTGAAAAACCATCAAGAATAAAGATAAAAAATACAATAAATCTAAACATTCCAAGGGTAAATAAGTTTATTATCATAGATAGTATAGACCATTGAAAAATAAATGAAATCAGATATATCCACTTACTCATTTTCATAAAATTAGTATTATTCATACTATTAAAAAATTGATTATTAAAATTATTATCTTTCATAAATAAAACAAAATCCTTCTTATTTATAATAAGAATATTAAATTTTTTATATATTTATACTTAACTATAAAAACAGTAATAAAAAAAAAACTTTAACATTAATAATACAAAATCAACAAATAGAAAATATTTTAACTACTAAAAAACATTATTCCAAAAAAAGGAGATCAAAAATCTATAAAAAAAAATAAAAAAAGAAGTACTAAAAAAATATAATACTCCAAATAGAATATTAAAATTTTAAAAATACTTATGCTACAGTAGTATCATTACTACCTTCAATTGCATCATCACGTTTTGCCCATCTGACAACGCGCATAGTGAAAGGTTCAGCAATTGAAATCCAAATTAAACTTAATACCCAGTGGCTGAAAATCATAATAGCAATTTCCATAACTGGAACTTCACCAATAAATGCAAGTCCAATAAAGATAATATTATCAACAAGTTCACCCATAGCAATAGCAAATAAATTTCTAAGTCCTATATGTGAATCCCCACGATTAACAATAACAGTTAAACGAGCATTTACAAGATTACCAATAAGATAACTAATATATGAAGCTATAAGAATCTTTGGAGTCTGAGTAAATACAAATGCTAAACTACTATCTCCTGTATAATTAGCAGGTGATGGTAAAAATAACAATAAAGTTGTCATAAATACAAATAATACATCAGCTGCAATACCTAAAACTAAAGTTCTACGAGCTGCTCTTTCACCATAAACTTCTGTAATAACATTAGTTAAAACATAAACCAGCGGATAAATTAAAACACCAGCTGGAACCATTAATCCTAAAAAACTAAGATCAATAATCTTTACAGTAATTAAGTTAGCAATAGTAAAAGACATACAGAAAAATACAGTAATCACTAACCTCTTCTCAACAGAAGAAAGATTAAGACTCATAACTAAGTTTCCTCCTATAATTAATTAATTAAAAATGAAATAAAAATTAAATTTCCTCCAAGAAAAATTTTAAATTCATTATCTACTTACTATATATAACAATGTAAATTAATAACAGTTACTATAAAAATAAATTAAAAATTAAAAAAAAGGGAATAAATATTCAAAAAACAATAAAAATAGAAAATATTGCATAAACATAGAGTATATAAAAATAAATTGTTAAAAATTAGTAGAAAATTATTTAGTAAAAAAAAAGTATAGTATTCAAAAATAATATTATTATAATTAAAAGGCCGGCAACTTTCTAACCTTCCCATAAGCTTACCACTTATAGTACCAATTAAAACGTAGGTAGACTTTATTACTGAGATCGAGACGAGATCAGATGTGACCCTACCGCTATGGTCGC